>CABSBF010000003.1 GCA_902475855.1 uncultured Eubacteriales bacterium | reverse complement strand
TCTGAAGGATCTCGGAAGGGCGGAGGTGAGATAAATGGAAAGCGTACTGAGATATATCTTTTCTACGCAGTTCCTCGTTGCGGTTTTGCGCATGAGCACGCCGCTTATTCTCTGCTCTATGGGCGTTTTGCTCGTCAGAAAGTCCGGCATCGTCTGTATCGCCTTTGAATCCATGATGCTCGCAGCCGCCTTTGGCGGCGTCATCGGCAGCGCCTATGCGCAGAGTCTGACTGTCGGCATTTTGTGCGGCGTCGGACTGAGCGTGCTGTTTGCATTGCTGTTCGGCTACTTCGTTCTGATCCTGAAAGCGAATAATATGCTTGTCAGCCTGGCACTCAATACGCTCGGAAGCGGCGGCACGGTGTTTATGCTCTATGCATTCACCGGCGACCGCGGCAACTCCACAAGTCTTGCAAGCCTGCAATTTCCGGCAGTCAATATTCCGTTCATTCAGGATATTCCTGTGCTGGGAAAGATCCTCTCCGGCCACAATGTCCTGACCTACGTTGCGCTGATCAGCGTTCCTGTGATGTTTATCATTCTGATGAAAACTCCGCTGGGGCTGCGTATCCGCGCTGTCGGAGAAAACGAAGGCGCTGCGGAATCCCTTGGCACCAGCCCGGTCAAAACGCGTTTCATCGCATTGATCATCGCAGGTGTCTTTGCGGGTTTCGCTGGCATGTATATGTCCATGGGCTACGTTTCGGCATTTACAAGAGATATGATTTCCGGCCGCGGCTATATTGCCATTGCCGCGCAGAATCTCGGTGGTTCCATGCCGGTTGCGACCTTCTTCTGGGCCTTGGTATTCGGCGCCTCCAATGCCATTGCCAATGCTTTCCAGGCAATCAATATGCCGCCGGAATTCTTGCAGATGTTCCCCTATGCCGCTACCGTCATCGGTTTGATGTTGGTCGGCATGACGATCAATCGAAAGAAAAAGCGCGAGATGCACGAGATTGCGGAAAGATGCAAAAAGCTCAAGCTGGAAAAGGAAAGCAGGTAATATGGCAAAAAGAAAAATCATTATGGACGTCGACACCGGCACGGATGACGCAGTTGCACTGGTGCTGGCAATTCTGGGCGGCGAAGCCGAGCTGTTGGGGGTAACCACGGTCAATGGCAATTTGGAACTGAAGCTCACAACGGACAATACGCTGCGCGTGGTGGAGTGCTGCCGCTCCTATGGGTTGGTGCCCGTCTACAGCGGCTGTGAATACCCGCTGGTGTCCACGCTTTCGCCCTACAGCGCACAGTCTCGCAGCCCCATTCCCAAACGTGAGGGCACAGTCAAGGAATTCGCCATGCACCGCGACCATCTGCCCCTTCCGGAAACCACACTGAGAAAGCAGAACAAGAACGCGGTCGTCTGGCTGATCGAAACCGTCATGGCCTCCGAGCCGGGCAGCATCAGCCTTGTTGCGCTTGCGCCGCTGACGAATATTGCCGCCGCGATGCGCGCCGAACCGGCCTTTGCAGGGAGATTGGGCGAGATCGTGCTGATGGGCGGCGGTGACCGCATCGGCAATGCCACCGCTGCGGCGGAGTTCAACATCTGGACGGACCCGGAGGCCGCCGAGATCGTGATGCAGAGCGGCTGCAAGCTCTCCATGATCCCGCTGGATGCAACGCACAGTGCCGCGATTACGGCGAAACAGGCAGAGGCGCTGCGCGCCCTCGGCACGCCGCAGGCGGAGTTCGTTGCGAACGTCATCTTCGAGCGGATCGGAGGCTATGCTTTGCGGGATCCCGCACTCGCAAAGCAGCAGGCCTCCCCGCTCCATGACGCGCTGGCTCTTTGCTATTTGCTGCACCCGGAGTGCATCACGCAGAAGCATGAGCTCGTCTGCCATGTGGATGTGTCCGGCGGCGTGGCTTACGGCAGAACAGTCGTCGACCGCCGTAAAAATCTCGTCACCGAGCAGCCAAACTGTGTATTTGCGGAGAAGGCAGATCCCGTGTTCTTCTATAATTGGATTTATTCCATTCTCAGGAACGCAGCAGCACACGCGTGAGGCATCAGATAAGGTTTTGACGCATGAAATGGCCAATCACCCTGGGGTGATTGGCCATTTCTGTTGTTTATAGATAACACAATGATTATTACACGAGCGGCTCAAAGCGGAACGCCTGTTCGCCCACGATAGAAAACGCATAGTCACCCGACCATTCGTGGAACAGCGGATGGCCGCAGACTTCCGGCAAAAGCCCGGTGCCGTCTGCGACGGGGATTGCTCGCAGATCTGCGGCAAGCCCCTCTCCCGTGTATTTGCAATAGGCCTCCTTTGCCGTCCAGACAGAAAGAAAACGAGTGCTGTCAAATTCGCCTTCCGAGAATATAAAATCCAGTTCATCCGGAGTACAGACCCGCTTTGCCAACGTCGGGCGAATGGCGCGAAGCGCCTCGATGTCCGCGCCGATCTCGCACGTTGCTACGGCGCAGGCAACGAAAAAGCCGGAGTGGGAGATGCTGAAATGCAGCCCGGTTTCCGGGCAGAGCGGCTTTCCTCTGTCCGTGTACGAAAATCGGATTGCCGCGCCGTCCGCACCGGTCTGCGTTAGGAGCTGCCGCGCCAGATGATCGGCACAGATGCTCCTCGTCCGGTCGTCCGGCAGGCGGAAAGTATCGATGCGCATCCGTTTTTCCGGGTCAAGCTGCGCATGCCAGAGGGACAGCTCCTCCGGCGAAACGGTTCGCCAGTCAAGAATGGCGCGAAGCACGGTATTCATAAAACAGCGCCATCAGGCGCAGAAAGGCATATTCCACCGGGACGGTCAGCACGCAGGAGATCAGCCATACGGGCAGCAGCGGCATACGGGGAATCATGTTCAGCAGGCTGCAAAAGGTGAAGCGCATACTGGTTCGGATCGCAGTAATGACAAAGGTACGCGGGCCACAGCCATAGGGAAGGCCGCGGAACACGAGAAAGCGGTTGCAGAGGTATCCGAGCGCGGCAATCAGAAGCGCAGACAGGGGAATGGTCAGCGCACTGTAATCCCAGCCCAGCAGGAAAGATACTGCACCGATCAGCACACAGTGCAGCGCCGCCATGAAAACGGACACACGCACAGTGCAGAGCACGCGCAGATAGATGCGCAGCGTGTCGCGCACGGGATCAAAATGGGAACTTTGGTTATTGTCCAGATAAATGACCTCGATGGGAATGCAGCAGATGGGAAGCTCCTGCCGCTCGGCATAGAGCAGAACATTCATTTCATAATCGTACTTGTTGCCGCTGATCTTGCAGAGCCAAGGGAGATAGTCCGCAGAGAAGCCGCGCAGACCGGACTGATTATCCGAAAGATAGTAGCCGCCGGATAGGGCACAGATAAAGCGCGACATGGTGTTTCCCAGACGGGAACGAAAGGGAACGTTCTTGCCCTTGAGGGCGCGGGTCGTCAGCACGAAGGGATGGCCTTTTTCCAGCTCCTCACGCACGCGGCAGATGTCGCGGACACTGTGCTGGCCGTCGGCGTCGGCGGTGATAAAGGCGCCGCAGCGCTCCTTTTGACCTGCCAGGTAGCGCATTCCATGCTTCAGCGCGAAGCCCTTGCCGCCGTTTTTGGGGTAGGAAAGCACCTGCGCATAGGCAGAAACCTGTGCAAAAATGGAAGCAAAATCCTGACCGCTGCCGTCATCCACTACAAGAACGCGGAAAGATTCCTGCTTCAGCTCTTTGACCAGTGCAAGCAGTTCTCCGGTGGGCTGATAGGCCGGGATCAATACGATGACATCCATTTTCTTTTTCCCTCCCCTCACGCCGATTCACGGCGCATCGCGCAATGCGGGAAAAACTCGCAAAAAGGCGCGGATTCCTCTTTATTATATTTCCGGCTGGGACCTTTGTCAACTCATTACGGGCGGAGAAAGAGCGCTCCGGCTCGAAAAAACGGAGAAATCGGCAGTGCAGAGGGCCGCAACGGTTGACGTGCGGGAAGGACTGTGATATGATAACTCGTAACGAAAAAACGGAGGCATACCATGGTTTTTTGGAAGCGGGAGCTGCGCGACATTGCCATGTCGCAGCGACGGTTTGAAGATATTTTTCGCGTTTTCACCGCAGAATTCACGGACACGCCCTTTTCCGAGCAGTATCGCGCGGGACGCACGGTGCGCATGAGCTATGCAGAGCTGACGGACCTTACCAACCGCATCGCGCGGGTGCTCCATGCACAGTTTTCCGGAAAAGAGGGGGCGTTTCTTGCTCTGAAGATGGAGAATTCGCCCCTGTGGGTGGCGGCTTTTTTCGGCATTTTGCAGGCGGGCTTCCGGCCGCTGCTGCTGAATCTGCGCCTTGATGAGCAGACACTGCGTGAGATCACAGCCGATGCACAGGCTGCCGCAGTGCTGACCGATCACGCGGAGGAGGGATGCCTCAATCTCTCCGACTGCGGCGATGCACCGGAGTTTTCGCCCTGCTGGGCCAATGAAATTGCTCTGCTGACCTCCGGTACGACCGGACGCTCAAAGCTGATCCTTTACAGCGGCGCCGCCATTTGCGAGCAGCTCTTACAAACCACGGATATTATCAGACGCTGCCCGGAAGTCAAGCACGATCGTCTGGGACGCGGCATCCGGATTCTGGCGTTCTTGCCCTTTTACCATATTTTCGGGCTTTGCGCGACGCTGCTGTGGTTCGTTTTCTTTGGAACAACGTTTGTGTTTTTGGAATCTCTGGATGCGAAAAATATCCAGTTCGCCTGTAAATATGGGAAAGTTACCCATTTCTTTGCGATTCCTACCGTCTGGGACATGACTGCGCGCCAGATCGTCCGGACGGCGGAAAAGCAGGGGCAGCTCGAAAAGCTGCGGCGCGCCGTGCGACTGTCCAACCGCATCCAGAGCGTCCTGCCGCGGTTCGGTACATGGCTTGCGAAAAATGTTCTGTTCAAGAAGGTACGTGCGCAGGCGCTCGGCACGGAGCTGATGTACTGCATCAGCGGCGGCGGCTTTATCCGTCCGGAAACACTGGAACTGATGAACGGACTGGGCTATGGCCTGCGCAACGGTTACGGCATGACCGAAACGGGCATTTTGTCCGTGGAGTTGTCGAGCCGTGCCTCCAGACGAAATTCCGGCACCGTCGGCCTGCCGCTCTCTGCGGTGGGAAATGGCGGCTACCGCATTTCTCCGGAGGGGATACTGGAGGTTCGCGCACCACTTCTTTATACGGCGCAGATCGTAAACGGTGTGCGCATTGAGCGCGACGCAGGAAATTGGTTCTCCACAGGCGACTGCTTCCGTGTGGATAAGTCCGGCCGCTGGTACATTACGGGCAGGCGGGGCGATCTGATCATTGGCGCAAACGGCGAAAACCTCAGCCCGGATCTCATCGAGCAGAGACTTGATCTGCATGCGGGGCTTGCCTGCTGTGTATTTGGCATGAAGCTGGAGGGGGACGAACGCCCGGTGCTGCTGATTCAGGTGCCTTCCGTCTCCGATGCCTATGCCTGTGCATCTGCGGCGCAGGCGGCTTATACCGCTATGGACGTGCTCCCTATGACAATGCGTCCTGCAAGAGTCTACTGCACGCAGCAGGAGATTCCTCAGAATCTGGGCAAGACCCGCCGCGCGGTGCTCAAAGAGCGCATTGCTTCCGGAGAGATCACGCTCACGCAGGTGAAGAGACCGGAGGACGATCAGCTTGCCGCGCTGGAGGACGAAAGTCTGCGAGCGCTCACGCAGGAGCTCTGCGGCGTGATCCGCGAGGTCACGGGTGCGAAAAGTGTTGCGCCGGATACTCATGTGCTGCATGACCTCGGTGTGGACAGCATGACCTATTATGCAATTTTCTCCGCGATATCCGAGCAATGCGGCGTTTCCCTTGCGATGGATGCGGCGCGACCGCTCTTCACGCCCCGTGACTTTGCCGCGGAGGTTTTGCGGGAAAGGAGCGCTCAGACATGAAAACCGTCTTCCGATGGCTGAATAAATTCCTTCTGGGCTGGACGGTCCTGCTTTATTTTCTTCCGCGCGTGCGCTGGGAGAAAAAGGGAAGTATGCCAAAAGGCCCTGTGCTTCTGGTGTCTAACCATAAAAATCACATGGACTTCCTGCTCCTGATGGCAGTGTTCTACTTCCGCTATCTGCGCTGCCTTGTCGGAAAGACATTTTACGAGAGCAGCGGCGCAATGAATTTTCTGCTGCGGATGCTGGGTGCGATCAAGGTTGACCGCTTTTCCTTCGATATGAAGTTCTTCTATGAGTGCATGGACGCGCTGCAAAAGGGACAGACCCTCCTGATTTTCCCGGAGGGAAAGTTTTCCGTGGATGGAACGATGTCCGAATTTCGCGACACTGCGGCGCTGCTGGCGCTGCAGGCGGGTGTACCGGTCGTTCCGGTGTACCACGGCTATGAGTACCGGCCTTTCCACCGCACACCGGTCGTGATTGGCGAGCCCATCGACCTGTCGGCGGAGTGCGCAACGCAGAACCCCTCGCCGGAGGAACTTAAACGCCTGACAAAGCGTCTGCGCGACAAGATCGTCGAGCTGCGCGCCATGGCGGAGGAAACGGCATGAAAAAGCTGAAAACGGCCTGGCAGAATTTTGCGGCCGACTTTGCCAATGTTCTGTGCGGCGCAGTCGCGTGGCTGGTCTGGATGCCGAAGGTTCATTACCAGCAGGGAGCAGAGGACGTCCGCCGAACGAAGGGCGGAACGGTCTTTATTCTGAATCATACCTGGTGGTTTGACGCTGCGGTCTTGTGTATCCTGTGCCTGCGGCGGCGGATTCATGCCGTTGTTGCAACAGATATTGCCAAAATAGGACATGCCACCTGCGGTCTGCGCGGTCTGCGCTGCATCTGTGTGGATCGTGCGCGTCCCGACCTCAGTTTTCTGCACGAGGCGCTCAGAATCTTGCGCGCGGGCGGCTGCGTGGCTATCTTCCCGGAGGGACAGCTCAATCCCACGGAGACGCTCCTGCCCTTCAAGCAGGGGGCGGCGATGCTGGCGCTTCAGACCAATGTGCCTGTGGTGCCGGTATATTCCGCCGGGAATTACCAACCGTTCCAGCGCCTTCAGATCATGTTTGGGCGCTCTGTTTGCCTGACACAGCGTCCCAGCGCAGCCGGCGTGCAGGAGGCGACGCAGGTTTTGCAGGACACCATGCAGACTTTGCAGCAGGAGCTGGAGCACCGGATGAAGCCAAAATATTTGGCCCGGAGCATCCGCTTTCGGGAACGCTTTGCCGCGAAACAGAAACAACGGCAGAAGAAAGGATAAGAGGGATATGTTAGAACGCCTGATCAAAGTTGCGCAGAACGTTCTGGAGGGTGCGGATGTCGATCTGACCGCCGTGACCTCTGCTACAACGTTGGAAAGCCTCGGCTTGAACAGCATTACCATGCTGATGCTGATGGTGGGCATTGAGGATGAGTTTTCCATCACCTTCCCCTCGGAGCGCGTCGGCGAAATGCACACCGTCGGCGACCTTCTGGAGATCATCGGGGAGTGTTTGCATGCTGCATCGTAAATCACCTGCGGATTTTGAAGAACACTGGGACTATCGTGAGCCGCAGCCCGGTGATCAGATTCGTGTAGAACGCACGGGGTACTACCACCACGGGATCTATGCGGGCGACGGCATGGTCATCCATTTCAACGGCGGTCCGAATGCGCACGCGGCGGATGTCGAGGTGCAGAGAACAGATATTTCCGAGTTTCTGCGCGGCGGACTGCCGGAAGTGCGCGTCTACAGCCGCGGCGAGAAGCGCCTGCTGCGTAAGCCGGAGGAAATCCTGGCTGCTGCAAACGCTGCGCTGGGACAGCACGGCTATCACGTCCTGCGCAATAATTGCGAGCATTTTTCCAATCAGTGCGCCTTTGGCGTGCATTATTCCAAGCAGACCGACGATCTTCCGGACGGAACCAAGCTGGATCTGCACCGGGGGATCAATCCTTCTTCTGTGGAGGAAACCAAATGACAGAGTACGCAGTTTTCCTGTTTATCGTCGCAACACTTTTCGGCGTGATTGCGGTTTCGGTTTATCGGGGGAATAACAAACTTATTCACAGCTATCGTCAGGAAAATGTGCGCCCGGAGGAACTGCGGGCGTACTGCCGGGCATTCTCCAGGGGACTTTTTGCAATTGTGGGCGGGCTGATTCTCGCCGGTTGCGTGGCGCTGCTGGGTGAATCGACACCAATTGCGATGGCCTCCGTTGGTGTGCTCTTTGCAGGAATGGGCGTTTCCTTTGTACTTCTAATCCGGGTACAGAAGCGCTTCAACCGGGGCATCTTCTGAGAAGGAACAGGCAGCGGCCGGGAGTTTCCCGGCGGCTGCCTGTTTATATTTGCCGGCGGCTGCCTGATGCCGATTCCTGCAAAGGGAAGACTTGTTTTTTCTCCGGATTTCTGTATAATGAAAACAGAACAGGAGGTCAAACCATGAACATCCTTTTGAAGCTTGCATATCTGTTTTTTATCGGCTCTGTCATCGGCTGGTGCATCGAGGTAATCTTCCGCCGTTTCTTTTCCTCTGCGAATCCGGAACGCAAATGGATCAACCCCGGCTTCTGTACGGGTCCCTATCTTCCTCTCTATGGCTGCGGACTGTGCATCTTATACCTGATTGCATCGCTGGAATCGCTGCACCTGTTTCGCAATGAGGTGCTCAATAAGACGATGCTTTTTCTTGTGATGACCATCCTCATGACCGTCATTGAGTACATTGCAGGCGATCTTTCCCTGAAGATCAACAAGGTGCGTCTGTGGGACTACACCGGCCAGTGGGGGAACATCAATGGCATCATCTGTCCAAAGTTTTCCCTGTTTTGGGGGATTCTCGGCGCGATCTACTATTTTTTCATCCATCCGCACATCCTCAGCTCACTGGACTGGCTGGGGCGCAATCTGGCCTTTTCTTTCTTCATCGGCGTGTTCTTTGGCGTGTTCTCCATTGATGCGGCACATTCCCTGCAAATCGTGTCCAAACTGAAAAAATACGCGGTGGAGAACAACGTCGTCGTCCATTACGAGCATATCAAGCAGCAGATTCGCCGTTCCTATGAGCAGAACGCGAAAAAGTATCATTTTTTCCGCCCCTTCACAACAGAACGTCCGCTCTCTGAGCATTTGAAAGAGCTGCGGGACACCATCGAACAGAGAAGAAAATAAAAATCGTCCGGATCGAAAAGATCCGGACGATTCATTTTAACTTAGGCATCCAGTGAAAGCTCGCCGTTTTCCACCTTGACGGTGATGGTCGAATTCGGGGAGACATTGCCCTGCACGATACGCTTTGCCAGCAGCGTTTCGACCGTGTGCTGCAAATACCGCTTGAGCGGCCGTGCGCCGTACTGCGGGTCGTAGGCAGCGTCAATGATATACTGCTTGGCCTCCGGCGTCAGCTCACAGCGGAGCTGCTGCTTTTCCAGACGGCGGTTGAGCAGGGCCAGTTGCAGGTCGATGATGCGGACGATGTTCTCCTTCGTCAGCGGCTTGTAGAATACGATCTCATCCAGACGGTTCAGGAATTCGGGACGGAAGCTCTTTTTAAGGAGCTGCTCGACCTGAAGCCGCGCTTCCGGGCGGATGCTGCCGTCGGCTGCGATGCCTTCCAGCAGATATTCCGAGCCGAGGTTGCTTGTCAGAATCAGAATGGTATTCTTAAAGTCTACCGTGCGGCCCTGAGAATCTGTGATGCGGCCGTCGTCGAGCACCTGCAGAAGGACATTGAACACATCCGGGTGCGCCTTTTCCACTTCGTCGAACAGAACGACGCAGTAAGGATTCCGGCGGACGGCCTCGGTGAGCTGGCCGCCTTCGTCATAGCCGACGTATCCGGGAGGCGCTCCGATCAGCCGCGACACGGAGAATTTCTCCATGTACTCGGACATATCAATCCGCACGAGGTTCTTCTCATCATCAAACAGAGCTTCGGCCAGCGCCTTGGCGAGCTCCGTCTTGCCGACGCCCGTCGGCCCGAGGAAGAGGAAGGATCCGAGCGGACGGTTCGGGTCCTGAATCCCTGCACGGCTGCGCAGGATGGCGTCCGCCACGGACTGCACGGCCTCATCCTGTCCGACGACGCGCTGATGCAGCACATCCGACAGATGCAGGAGCTTTTCACGCTCACCCTCCACCAGCTTTGCCACGGGAATACCGGTCCAGCGCTCGACGATCTTCGCGATTTCCTCCTCTGTCACCTTGTCACGCAGGAGATTGCTCTGCTTGGCGTGGCTTGCCAACTCCTCCTCGTGCGCAAGCTGCTTTTTGAGTTCCGGCAGTTCACCGTATTTCAGGCGCGCCGCCGTCTCCAGATCATATTCCTGCTCGGCGCGTTCGATCTTGGCACCCAGTTCCTCGATGCGCTCACGGAGCTGCTGCACCTTGCCGATGGCATTCTTTTCATTTTCCCACTGCGCCTTCATGCTGTTGAATTTCTCGCGCTGCTCGGCCAACTCCTTGCGCAGTTCGGTAAGTCTTCCCTGTGAGAGTTCATCAGTCTCATTTTTCAGCGCGGCCTCTTCGATCTCCATCTGGATGATCTTGCGGCGGATGACGTCCAACTCGGTGGGCATAGAGTCCATCTCCGTGCGGATCATGGCGCAGGCCTCATCAATCAGGTCAATGGCCTTGTCCGGCAGGAAACGGTCGGTGATATAGCGGTCGGATAGAGTTGCGGCGGCGATGATCGCGGGATCGGTAATTTTGACGCCGTGGAAGACCTCATAGCGCTCCTCCAGACCACGCAGAATGGCGATCGTATCCTCGACGGTCGGCTCCTTGACCATGACCGGCTGGAAACGGCGCTCCAACGCGGGGTCTTTTTCGATATATTTGCGGTATTCGTCCAGCGTTGTTGCACCGATGCAGTGCAGCTCGCCCCTGGCCAGCATCGGCTTGAGCAGATTGCCCGCGTCCATGCTGCCCTCGGTCTTGCCTGCGCCGACGATGGTATGCAGCTCATCAATGAACAGAACGATGCGGCCTTCGGAGTTCTTGACCTCCTCCAGCACTGCCTTCAGACGCTCTTCAAACTCACCGCGGTACTTTGCGCCGGCAATCAGCGCACCCATGTCCAGAGAGAAGATGGTCTTGTCCTGCAAACTCTTGGGGACGTCGCCGCGGACGATCCGCTGCGCCAGCCCCTCGGCAATGGCTGTCTTGCCGACGCCCGGTTCACCGATCAGAACGGGGTTGTTCTTTGCCTTTCGGGACAGAATCCGGATGACGTTTCTGATCTCGTCGTCACGACCAATGACGGGGTCGGTTTTCTTTTCGCGCGCCTTTTTCACAAGATCGGTGCCATATTTCTCCAGCGCCTCGTAGGTGTCCTCCGGATTATCGGTTGTGACCCGGCTGCTGCCGCGAATGTTTTGCAGAACTTTCAGGCAGTCCTCCTTTGTGATGCGATAGTCGCGGAACAACGGCGCGACTGTGCTGTCGGCCTTGTCAAGCATTGCAAGGAAGAGATGCTCGACGGAAACGTAGTCATCCCGCATGGACTTCGCGGTTTCTTCGGCGGCGGCGAGAAGCTGTTGCATCCCGCCGGAGATGTAAAGCTGATCGGCCGAACGGCCGGAGCCGGTCACGGCGGGGAGTTTCTCCACTGCATTGTTTGCAGCGGCGTCAAGGCTTTCCACTGTTACGCCGAGGCGCTTAAGAAGCTGCGGCACAAGGCCGCCATCCTGCCGCAGCAGGGCCAGCAGCAGATGCGCCTGCTCCAACTGCTGATTCTGATGTGTGACTGCAAGCTGCTGTGCACTGCGCAGAGCCTCCAGACTTTTCTGTGTATATTGGTTCAGATCCATAATGAATCCTCCTTTCGTTTCAGGAGTCCGGCAGAGCCGGAACTCTGAAATTAGCACTCTTAATATGAGAGTGCTAACCTCTTTTTTCTCATAATAGACCCATGCTGCGGGATTGTCAATAGGGCAAATATGAATTTTTTGAAAACACTTTCGGGGTATATAACGCCCCGGCGGAGCTCCGCCGGGGCTGCCTGTTACAACTCGTTTTCCGTCAATTTCCTGGCGGCATCCGCAACGGCCTGCTCCAGAGAATCCACCGCCTTCTGGGCTTCCCGGCGAACGGGTGACTGCTGCGGCAGCATCAGCGCGACGGCACCGCCTGCCAGCATCCCGGCGCCGAGCGTCAGCAAAAACGATCTTACCTGCATTGCGCTCTCCTCCTTCCGGGCTTAGTCTGCGCGAAAGACGGGAAAGTTATTGCAGGGGATTTTTGCAGAAAAACGTCTTTTCAGCGCAAAAAAATTATGGTATACTATTTATATAAACTATAAATAGGGAGGCTGCTGTCATGTCGATTGATTTTTTGCAGGAGAGAATCCGTAAGCTGAAGAACCCGACGATGGTCGGGCTGGATCCATATCTGCCCATTCTGCCGAAGCACATTGTGCGCGACGCCTTTGATCGTGATGGTCAGACGCTTGCAGGCGCGGCAGCGGCATACGGCCGCTTCTGCACAGAGCTGCTCGATGCGCTGAAGGAGCTCGTCCCGGCGGTCAAGATCCAGAGCGCCTGCTTTGAGGCGCTGGGAGCGGACGGCATTGCACAGATGCAGCGTATTTCTGCCTACGCCAAGGACCTGGGTTATTATGTGCTGATCGACTCCATGCGCGGCGATGTGGGAAACATTGCCGAAATCCATGCACAGGCGATGTTCGGCACGGTGCCGGTGGGCGAAACAGCACACCAGATCTACCGCTGCGATGCGCTTACGGTCAACGGCTACCTCGGCAGCGACGGCGTGAAACCTTATTTGCCTTACTGCAAAAATGACGGAAAGAACATCTTCCTGCTGCTCAAAACTTCCAACAAATCCTCTCGCGAGGTGCAGGATCTGCTCTCCGGCGACCGCGTGATTTACACCGCCATGGCCGATCTTGCCATGCGATGGAGCACGAATCTTTTCGGCAGAAGCGGCTATTCCGAAATCGGCGCGGTGGTCGGCGCGACCTATCCGCAGACCATGCAGCTCTTGCGCGAAAAGTATGACCGCCTGTTCTTCCTTGTGCCGGGCTACGGTGCGCAGGGCGGCACGGCGAAAAATGTGCAGTTTGCTTTCGACCGTTTCGGACACGGCGCGATTGTCTCGGCGTCACGGAGTATCATCTGTGCATGGCAGAAAACCGGCAGCGACGGAAGCGATTTCGCGTCCTGCGCGGTCGAAGCGGCACAAAAAATGAAAAATGATATTGGGAAATATGTGGTGATTTTATGACAACGCTTTATCTCATCCGCCACGCGGAGGCGGAGGGCAATATCTTCCGGCGTGTGCACGGCTGGTACAATTCCTCCATCACACCAAACGGCCTGCGCCAGGTCGCGGCGCTGCAAAAACGCTTTGAAACGATTCCCGTGGATGCCGTCTATGCCAGCGACCTCATCCGTACCTGCACCACGGCGGGCGCGGTTTGGAAGCCAAAGGGCCTGGAGCTGCACAAAGAACCGCGCTTCCGCGAGGTGTACATGGGCGCCTGGGAGGATGCACCTTTCGGACAGCTCGTGCGCGAGCAGCCGGAGGCCTACCGCAGCTTTGCAAAACGGCCGCAGGAATGGAAGGTTGAAGGCTCTGAACGCTACGAGGAATTCACGGGGCGCTTTTTACAGGCGCTGGACGAGATCGCCCGGCGGCATGACGGGCAGAGCGTTGCAATTTTCTCGCACGGCATGATTCTGCAAAACACGCTCGGCCGCCTGTTTTTTGGCGGGGACACCGGGAAGCCCGGGCACAGCGAAAACACGGCTGTATCCACGCTGTACTATGAAGCCGGCAGCTACCGGCTGGAGTCCCTCTTTGACGCGTCCCATCTTCCGCAGGAGATTTCGACTGTCGGCCGCCAGAATTGGTGGCGACGTGAGGATCACCGCGATATGAACTTCTGGTACCGTCCGGCTGCGCCGGAGGATGCAGTGTTTTTGGAGGAATTGGATGTCGCACCGACAGAACGGACGGTGCTCGCCTGCCTGGATAACGAAACGGTCGGCGCAGTTTCTCTGCGGCAGACGGATGAGAGGACTGGCACCATCGAAGGCCTTGCCCTGCTGCCGGCATATCGCGGGCAGGGACTTGCGGCTCAGCTTCTGGGCTGCGCTGTCAGTAACTTCCGCAGGGACGGCTTGACCGAGCTGACGATTTCGCGCGAGCCGCAGGGAGAGGCCGCACACTTCTTTGAGCGGTTCCGCTTGTACAAGGGCGGCAGCGTGTCGCTGATCCCGAAAATTCTCTGAACAAAGCGCCGGAGCTCCGGCACACAGACAGCCTGTCAAAAAGTCCGTCCGGACTTTTTGACAGGCTGTCATAGCTTTTCCCACTTGTGCATACCATGTATCACGAGAATGTGGGGGAGGCTATCGTATGAGTAATATCTATGCCGACATTGCAAGACGAACGGGCGGCGACATTTATATCGGCGTGGTCGGGCCGGTACGCACGGGAAAATCAACACTGATCAAGCGTGTGATGGAGGAGCTGGTCATTCCGAATATCGACGACCTCTATCAGCGGGAGCGTGCGAAAGATGAACTGCCCCAGAGCGGATCCGGCAGGACAATCATGACGGCAGAGCCGAAATTTGTGCCGGAGGATGCGGTGGAGATCAGCCCGGATGGGACGGCAAAGCTGTCCGTGCGGCTGATTGATTCCGTAGGCTACATGGTGCGCGGCGCCATCGGTGCGACTGAGGACGGTCAGCCGCGCATGGTCACAACGCCTTGGTATGATCATGAGATTCCAATGTCCGAGGCGGCTGAGCTGGGCACTAAAAAGGTGATGGAGGATCACAGCACGATCGGCATCGTCGTCACAACGGACGGCAGCATCACCGATATTCCGCGCGCGGACTACATTGAGGCCGAGGAACGTGCCATCCGGGATATGCAGACGACGGGGAAACCCTTTGTGGTGCTTATCAATTCTACCGCGCCAAAAGGCGCAGAGGCGCAGACCTTGCGCGATTATATTGAAGAAACCTATGGCGTGAGTGCGATGGCGGCAGACTGCCAGTCCATGCACGAGGCTGAGGTGAAAGAGCTTTTGACTGGCCTTTTGTATGCCTTCCCGATGCGCGAAATGCGTGTGTTTCTGCCCGCATGGGTGCAGGCACTGGAATGCGGCAATCCGCTGAAGGCTGCACTTTATGAGGCGATGCGCACAAATGCGGCGCAGATTTCCCGTCTGGCAGAAACGGAGGCGGCCGTTCGGCGTATCTGTGAACTGGAGCAGGTCTGCGGCTACCGCATCGACTCCATTGACCTCGGCCGGGGCGTTGTGAATTGCGAGCTGGAGTTCAGCGAGGGACTGTTCTATAGGATCCTCGGCGAACGCACCGGCTTCGCCATTGAAGATGACGGCCAGCTTCTGAGTCTTCTGACCGCGCTGGCAGAAATGAAAAAGCAGTATGACAAAATTTCCGCCGCACTGGAGGAGGTTCGTGCCACCGGCTACGGGATCGTCATGCCAACGGCGGAGGAGATGCACATGGAGGTACCGGAGATCGTCCGCAAGGGCAGCGCTTACGGTGTCAAGCTGCGCGCGAGCGCGCCGTCCATCCATCTGATGCGCGCCGACATCAAGACAGAGATCAGCCCTATGGTTGGCGACGAGCAGCAGTCCGAGGAACTGGTCAGGTATCTGCTGGGAGAATATGAGGGAAACACAGAGAAGCTCTGGGAGAGCAACATTTTCGGAAAGTCTGTGTTCGAGCTGGTCAACGAAGGACTGAATTCGAAGCTCAAGCGTATGCCGGAGGATGCGCGCTACAAGCTCAAGAATGCGCTGACAAAGATCATCAACGAGGGAGCCAACGGCCTGATCTGCCTGCTTTTGTAAAACTGGCGCCGTCCGCACACTGAGGACATGACCGCTCAGTATAGACGGCCGCATCCCTGCAAAGCCTTGCACCGCAAGGGCTCTACTGCCGGTAGAGTCGCATTCCCGCAGTTGTAGAGAGGAAACTCCCGGAAGTGGTGTGACTTTTGACACCAAAGATCATATGATAGAAGCACTGGCTCTGCCGCTCGGCAGAGCTGGTCGGTTTTCAAAAAAATACAATGGAGAACAGACCAATGAGCTTCAAAATACTTACCGATACTTCCAGCAATCTCCCTCTGCACATTCTGAACGAGGCGGATGTGTCGCAGGTTCCTTTTTCCTTTTATCCCAAAGAGGATGCCAGCCGCCTGATGCACTGCATGGACATAGACAGCTTCGACGGCAAGGCATACTATGACGGCATCCGCGCCGGTACACTCTATAACACCTCGCAGATTGCGCCGCAGACCTATTATGACGCGATCGCTCCCTATGCAGAGCAAGGCGTGGATGTGCTGTACATCGGAATGTCCTCCGGAATCAGCGGCTCTTATCATTCCTCCATCATAGCAAAGGGAATGCTGGAGGAGGCTTACCCCGACCGAAAGTTCTATATGATCGACACGAGAGCGGCCTCTCTGGGAGAGGGCATCCCCGTCCTGCGGGCAATTGAGCTGCGCCGGCAGGGAAAGAGCATTGATGAGTGCCATGAGGCGATCACGGAACTGTGCGACCATATCTGTCAGGTTTTTACGGTGGACAGTCTGCTTCATCTGCAAAGAACCGGCCGCCTTTCCAATGCGGCGAGAATTCTTGGCACGGTGCTGCACATCAAGCCGATTCTCAAGGGAGATGAGCTGGGAAAAATCGTCACCATCGACAAGGTGCGCGGCAGTGCGCGCGCGCTCCGGGCGCTGGCCGAGAGATACAATGCGCTGGTGCGCAATCCGGAGCAGCAGGTGGTCGGCATTGCCCATGCGGACAATCCGGAAGGTGCGGCACAGCTTGCAGCCATGCTGCGCGAGAGCAAGCCGCCAAAGGAGATTCTGACCGTGTGCTATGAGCCGGTGACCGGCGCGCATGTCGGCCCCGGTACTGTTGCGCTGTTCTTCCTCGGTGACAGCGATGTGCGTTCGCATTGATCCCCATATTCATAAATACTAAAAACAGCAGCCCCGTTTCGCAACTGCGAAACGGGGCTGCTTGCGATTACTGTTTCTCTGCCAGACGCAGGAATTCGTCAATATCCTTTGCGATGGAAGCAAGGCTGCTTTCCCAGAATGCACGGTCTGTCAGGTCAATACCGGCGATGGCGGCGGCATCCTCTGCGCTCATGACCGGTGTGGCATGCAGCAGTGCCTTGTATTTCGGCACAAAGGCCGCACCCTCCTCGCGGTACTTGGCATACAGACCGCGGGCAAACAGGCCGCCGAAGGCATAGGGGAAGTTGTAGAAGCTCAGAGAGCCGGAATAGTAGTGGCTCTTGCACAGCCACATATACGGGTGCAGCACACTGTGATCCAGACCGTCGCCATAGGCTTTTTTCTGTGCGTCAAGCATCATCTCGCACAGACGGTCGGCGGGCAGGAACTCCTCCTCGCGGTGCTCAAACACTGCCGTTTCAAACAGATAACGGCTGTAAATGTCGCAGATGATCTGGCAGGCATCCATGAGCTGGGATTCCAGAATTGCCAGCCGCTCACCGTCAGTCTGCGCTGCGGCATAGGCGGCGTTGTTGACGATGTTTTCGTTGAAGGTAGAGGCTGTTTCCGCGACGGGCATGGAGTATTCCTTGTTCAGCGGACGGTGGTCATAAAGGTTGACGTTGTGGAAGGCATGCCCAAGTTCGTGCGCCAGAGTGACAATATCGGAATAAGTTCCGTCGAAGTTCGTCAGAATGCGGCTTTGACGGATAGGCTGGATGCCGCAGCAGAACGCACCGCCGACCTTGCCCTCACGCGGATAGAAGTCGATCCAGGAGTGATCAAAGGCCTCCTGCCCCATGGAGCGGAGTTCTTCGTCAAAGCTGCCGAAAAGCTTGAGGATGACATCGCGGGCGTCTTCCAGCGTATATTTTTTGTCGCTTTCGCCCATGGGTGCGAACATATCATACCACGGCATCCCGTTTTCGTGGCCCAGCGCCTTGGCTTTGCCGCGCAGATAGGCCCAGAATTTGGGAAGATATTTGTCAATGGCGGAGAACATGGCATCAAGCGTCTTGCGCTGCATCCGTGCATTGTAGAGCGCACGCTGCAAGGGGGATTCATAGCCGCGCAGACGGCAATCCGTGAGCATTTGCAGCTTGATGGAGTTGAGAGAGTAGGCCACAGAATCCGCGATTTTCGGATAGCAGGCGAGCTCGGCTTCATAGGCTTCCTTGCGGGTCGCAGGGTCAGGGTCATATGCCAGGTTGCGAATAGCTGAAAGCGTCGTCGTACCGCCGCGGAAGTCTACCTGCACCGAGGAGGTCAAATACGACTGAAGCTCCTCCCATGCGCTTGCACCGGAGAGATTCATGCGTGTCATGATCTCCTCCTCGCGCTGGCTCAGAAGGTAACGGCTGTCTTTTTTGATATTGGTCAGAAGATAGCGATAATCGCGCAGGAGAGGATCGGAGTCGATCAGAGCGTCCAAATTCTCCTGCTTTGCCACAAACTGCCGGAAGGCGGTTTGTGCGCCGGCGATGGAGGCCAGCTTGTTCATCAGACGGCCGGAAACGGAGGCGCTTTCGGCATCTCTCGTATCTGCGGACTGGCGCAGGCTGGCATAAATCACCATGCGCTCAAAAAGCTCGGTAAGCGCCTCCTCCTGCTCCAGCGTTGCGCGGATCTCGGCAGCGGGGGAGCCTTCTCCGTAATGTCCGGTCAGCTCCTGATAACGGGCGCAGAGCTCGTCCAGCTTTTTCGGTCGGACTGAAACTCCGGGCTGTCAAAGCCGGTGTAAAGCGCGTCCAAAGACCATCTTTCGTTCATGATGTTGCTCCTTTCATATTTCTCCGCCATCAGGCGGTTTTGCTCGGTTTTTTGTGGCGCAGCAGCCAGAACCAGGTCATCAGACCGCAGATTGCCACGTTGCAGTAGAAGGAGATTCCTCTGGACAGCAGATTGAAGCCGACGGCATCGGGGAAATAGCTGCCGCAGATGTCAACGAAGAGCCAGTCGGCCGCGCCCACCGCACCGGGCAGGGGGACGGCATTGGAGCCGAGATAGACATGGCTCTGACCAATGAAAATATCCAGCCAGTCGCGCTTTGCGCCGCCCAGCGCCAGAAAAACCAGCACAGGCACCATCAGCATGCAGATGCGCTGCCCCAGATTCAGCAGGAAGGTGCGCACGAGCATCCCTGCATTTCCGCGGACGGAGGCGGCGCAGATGCCGTAGCTGTCGATCCAGCCGGAAAGCTTTGCCCGCTTTTCCTCTGCCTTGCGCAGCAGGTGAAGTTTGGCAAGCAGGGAGATGCTCCAGTTGCAGATGGAATGCACCAGCTTCGGACGGAACAGCAGCAGAAGAAGCAGGATGGCCAGCGCGCCCTGAATGACCGCGCCCAGCAGCAGTAACACCAAAGATGCGGTGTGATAGCTCACGAAAACGGTTGGACGCAGCGCAATACAGATAACGGTTACGAGAAACAGGGCCGCCTTGTAGAGCACCAGGTTCAGCAGCAGCGCGACGGAGGAAACCTCCATCGGAACACCGTCCATATACATGCAGTAGGCCGCGACCGGCTGACCGCCGGAGGCGGAAGGCGTGATTGCAGAGAAGAAAAGGTCAGCCGCACAGTAGACAAGCCCATGGTAGAGCGGCCTGTGGTAGCCGAGCGAGCTGCAAATCATACGCAGGCTCATCCCTTCGCAGAAGATGATGCCGAGCATACACAAAAAAGCGGCGCCGAGAAGCCAGTGGTCAGAATTGACACAGCAGTTCCAGAAGCCGGGAAAGGAGAAGTCCTGACTGTTGATCTGAATCAGCACGGTGGCGGCAGTCAGGACGAGAAAAAGTGCCAGCCACAGGGTGCGTTTGCGCGTCATGCGGACAGACCTGCCCGTCTCGCTGCGCGGTAGTGAGATATCATAACAAAATCCTCCATGATAGCGGTAGTATATCACGAAGTTGTCGTGCTTGCAATCCCCAAAATTGCGTGCAAAATGCCGTCTGCCGTTTTTCCGGCTGACGGCAGGTGTTATTTCAGGATCGTGCCGCCACCGAGAACGGTATCTCCCACGTAGAGGACTGCGGCCTGTCCCGGCGCCGGTGCGCGCTGCGGCGCATCAAAGCGCAAAAGCAGCGTTCCGTCCGACTGAAGCTCTGCCAGCACGGGCTGCTCCGGCTGGCGGTAGCGCAGCTTTGCGCGGCAGCGAAAGCACACATCAGGAGAATGCCCGGAAATCCAGTGAAGGTGCCAACCCTGACATCGCGGCGGCAGAGCTCCTCCATGCTGCCCAGCACGACCGTATTCGTTTCCGGGCAGATGGCGCAGACATAGTGCTTCTCCGGCAGGGAGAGTCCAAGTCCGCGGTGCTGCCCAACGGTATATCGAATGATGCCCTCGTGCCGTCCGAGGAGACGCCCGGCGCTGTCTACAAAATTGCCGGGCTCGGATTTTTTGCCGGAGTGCAGCTCAATCACGGAGGCATAGTCGCCATTCGGGACAAAGCAAATATCCTGACTGTCAGGTTTTTCGGCGTTCAGAAGGCCAGCCTCCTCCGCAATGCGCCGTGTCTGTGCTTTGTGAAGCTCTCCAAGCGGGAAAAGTGTATGCGCGAGCTGCTCCTGTGTCATGTCGTAGAGAACATAGCTCTGATCCTTAGAAGTATCCAGCGCTTTTTTAAGTATGTAGAGCCCGTTTTCCTGAACAATGCGGGTATAGTGACCGGTTGCGATATGGTCGCAGCCGAGAATTTTTGCCCGCTCGAAGAGCCGGTCAAACTTCATGTAGCGGTTGCAGTCGATGCAGGGATTCGGCGTGAGCCCCTGCTGATAGCAGCGGATGAACTTGCCGATGACCTTCTCACGGAAATCATCGGAGAAATTGAAAACGTAGTAGGGCATGTGCAGCCGGTGGGCGACACTGCGCGCATCTTCCACATCATCCAGCGAGCAGCAGCTGTGCGCGCGGGAGATACCCGCATCCTCGTTGGTGTAGAGCTTCATCGTGCAGCCGATGCATTCGTTTCCTGTGTCCGACAGCAGCTTTGCGGCGACGCTGGAATCCACGCCTCCGCTCATGGCGACCAGAATTCTCATATCAGTCGGCCGCCGGGGCAGCGCGCATGGCGTCTATGGTGCGCGCGATGAGATCGTCCAGGCTCCAGCCCAGCATCCCGGCACCCCGTGTGATGACCTCCCGTGAGCAGCCGGCGGCGAAATTGGGCGATTTGAATTTTTTCTTCACGGATTTCAACTCCGGATCCTGCACACTCTTAGACGGACGCACCAGCGCCGCCGCACCGATCAGCCCGGTGAGCTCATCGACTGCATAGAGAACTTTTTCCATCTCATGCTCCGGGCGGATGTCTACGGTGATCCCATAGCCGTGACTGGCTGCTGCATGGATGATGGATTCATCCAGCCCGGCCTGCCGCATCAGCTCCTGCTCCTTGATGCAGTGCTGATCGGGAAACTGCTCAAAATCCAGATCGTGCAGCAAACCGACAATTCCCCGGAATTCGGCCTCGCTGCCATAGCCCAGCTCCTGTGCGAAATACTCCATCACGCCGGAAACGATCTCCGCATGTTTTAGATGAAACGGGTCGGAATTATACTTTTTCAGAAGCACCGCTGCTTCCTGCTTTGTCGGAACCATAAAGAACACTTCTTTGCCAATGAAATCATACTACTCTAGTAGGATGGTTATTTTATAGCATCAAACGGAACGCTTGTCAAGATGAAACTTCCGCAGGCCAGCTCCGAAGCGAAGCCGGAAATCGAGCGATTCCAAAAATATACTTGCATTGAAGTGCGTTTCAATCTATAATAAGAACAGCAAGAAAATCTTCCAAAAAATACGGAGAAAGGACTTGATGAAATGAAAAAGAGATTCTTTGCGGCTCTGTGCGTACTGGCAGTCCTGGTTTTCTGCCTTCCTGCAACGGCCTTTGCGGAAGATGCAAAAGTCGTTACGGTTTCCACGGAAGCGGAGCTGCTTGAGCAAATTGCCGCGCTGAACGAGTCCGGCGGAGAGCTGACTCTCCGGTTGGGCGGCGATATTCAGATAAGCGGCACCGGCGGTACGGCGCAGACTGTTGTGAGCAAGGGAACGCTGACCATTCTGGGCGACGGTAATACCCTCAGTGTTGCCTGCCTGAATGTGAAGAATGATGCGGTTCTGAATTTGGGCGCGGCGGACGGCTCTGATACGCTTACGGTGACGTCCCACGATAATACACAGCCGGTGCTGCTCATCAGCGGCACGGTGCAGGCGACACTTTACGAAGGCGCCGTGATCCGCGATTCCAAAAGCGCCGGCACCTGCGGTGGTGTGCAGATTGAGGGAAGCAGCGTTTTTAATCTCCGGGGCGGCACGATCGACAATTGCCACAACCTCTACGCCTATGTTCCGGGCGGCGTGCTGGTATCGAACCACGGCCGTTTCAACTTCTATGACGGCGTAATCAGCAACTGCACAGGCGGCGCCGGCGGCGCAGTCGGTCTGAACGGCGCCAACGTGATGTTCGGCAGCAGCGAGGGGCCTGTCTCCTTCTATATGTACGGCGGCGAGATCATCAACTGTACGGATACGGATGAGGATCTCGGCGGCGGCGCCGTTTGGGTCTGCACCAACACCTCGCCGGTTACCGTTGTGATTCAGGATGGCAAGATCACGGGCTGCAAGGGGCATATGGGCGGCGCAATCCTTTTCTATGCGACGCATGAGGACGCCAGCCTGCGGATCGAGGGCGGTGAGATCTCCGGCAATACGGCTGACAGCTATGGCGGTGGTATTATGGTATTCAAGGGAACTGCGACAATTGCCGACGGCGTGAAGCTCTATGGAAACACCGCGAAGACCGCGGGCGACGATATTTACAATAACGGCGCCAATGTCACGCTGGGCGAGGTTGCAGTGGGGACGACACTTCCCTCCTGCGGCCATATGGTGGACGGCTGGTACTATGACGGGGAAACGCGCTATGTCTGCGGCCGGCCGGATACGGCGGAGCGCTACACCGGCACAGGAACGCTGGACACCTCCGAGTATGCGCTGAAGGCGGCGCACGGCTACTACACCGTGACTTACACGGACGGTGTGGAGGATGCAGTGCTCTTTGAGGATCAGACAATCAATAATCTGCCCTATGGTGCGGCGCTTCCTGCCTTTAACGGCACGCCCATGCGCGAAGGCTATGATTTTGACGGTTGGAGCCCGGACCTTGCACAGACGGTGACGGCCGACACGACCTATACTGCCGTCTGGAAACAGAAGCCGACAGAGCCTTCCGAGCCACTGGAGCCAAGCAGCCCCAAGCCTTCCGAGGAGCCCGTCAAGCCCACGGAGCCGGAAAAGAAGCCTTCTCCTGCAACGGGCGATGATGCGGCAGTGTGGTTTGCAGTCAGCGCTCTGGCTGCCGCTGCGCTTGCGGGCACGATGATCTGCCTGCGGAAAAAACGTTCCGAACAGTAAAAGAATAAAAGTTTCGCGGCCTGCTGCAAGCTTGCAGCAGGCCGCGGTGTATTTTCGGTTAATCCATTGCCAGCCCGAAATAGAGATTCTGGGGCAGCGCACCGTCGCACAGCGCCTTGCCCATGGCATAGGGAAGCGTACCATCCGGCGTCAGGCAGACGCCGCTTTGCGCGCCGGAGGCTTGCAGCAGGAGCGCGGCGGCGGCGGGGTCATAGGGAAGCAGCTCCTTGACGGTGAAGGGCTCCTTTCCCCGTGAGCAGACCGCGCAGAATACCTGCTGCTCAGTTTCCACGCGGCACAGCAGGTCGCCTGCTGCCTGATAGCGCAGAAAGTCCGGCCCGCAGGACAGGAAGTTTTCATACAGCAGAAGCTCCCGCAGATTGAAATACGCTTCTGCACCGATCTCCTGTACCGTTCCGGCACATGGCGGGACATTGATGTCCTCACGCCCGCGGAACGCTACGGTTTGGTAGCCGCCGCGCCGGTAGAAATTGAAGAGTGATGGCTCCGAGGGAACCAGCAGCGCATAGGAAACCCCTGTTTTGCGCAGTGCATCCTCCGCAAAGGCCAATACTTTTCCGCACAGGCCGCACCGCCGGTAGGCGGATGCAGTCGCAACGGCATAGAGATAGGCCGCCGGATGACTCTCTCCGGTTTCATCCACAAGCTGAACGGGCAGTGCACAGGCCATGGATACCGGATTCTTGCCTACTTTTGCGCAGAAAACCTCCGCACTTTTCCCGAAATTCCGCCAGAACAACTCAATGTCCTCCCTGCGGTCGCCAAAACAGGCTTGCCACAGCGCGGTGAGGGCGGGAATTTCCTCACGCCCGGCGCGGAGGATCATCGCGTGACCTCCTCTGCCAGATATTTTTCCAGCAGAATGTCCGGGGTGTAGCTTTCCTTCGCGCGGCGAAGACCCTCAATGCCCATGTCATCCTCGCGGTTGAGATAGCGCACATCGGGATGGCGCTCGCGAATGCAGCGGGCGAATTCACGGTTGATCATGGCGTAAGCGCCGTTGATCTCCGGCAGCGCCTTTTCAAAATTCACGTCATAGGTGTCCTTGCGAATGCGGTTGCCCATGCAGAAGGCGACAATCTCGCCGCCCGCTTCCAGCACGAGGCCCTCCAGACCCAGCGCCTCATAGTGGCCGAAGGCCTTGCCGATGGCGGCGCGCTCGCCTGCAAATTCGGCCTCCTTGCCCTGCTCAATGTGCGCAGCGTACCACTGCTCCGTAAAGGTACGGCAGCGGGGAAGCTGCGCCGCATCCAGTTCCAGCAGACGGTAGTCCGGATAGGCTTCCTCAAAGTGGTTGCAGTGATTGCGCTTTGCCTGCAATTTTTTGCCGTGCAGATCTGCAAGGTGGTCGATTTCGTAGATGTAATCGAAGCTGTTACGCACCGTGCGGAAATGGAAACGGCCGGGGAAAAGAGCTTCCAGCCGCGCAACATCCTGCTCCAGAAGGCCGAAAATGCGGCAGGGGAAGCCGCGCTCCCGCGCGTCCGCGAGGAAGGCCTCGATCACAGCCTTCAGGTCATGGTTCGGCGCGGGGAAGGCATAGGATTCGCTGGTGAATTTGCTGAGGATAACCGGCTCATTTTCAAAGAAAGCGACCTTCTGGTCGCCCCAGAGGAAGAGTGTGACAAAGGAATCCTCCGCGCCGTAGCCATCGGCGCGATAGAAGAAGGGATGAAGAATAGACTTGTCTTGCAATGTGATAGGACGAAATTCTAGCATAGATTACCTCTTTCCACCCAAAATGGGCAAACTCTACATTTATTTTACCACATTTTTTGTAAGGGTCAACGCCCCGGTCTTGCTTTTTTCCTACAATTGCGGTATGATAACAAAAAAGAGGAGGGAACGGTATGCACAGAATCCTGACGGCAATGTCCGGCGGAGTGGACAGCGCGGCGGCCTGCCTTCTTTTGCAGGAGCAGGGCTATGAGGTCGGCGGTGCGACCATGCTGCTGCGGGACTCCGGACAGGAGCGGGAGATCGAGGACGCGCGCACGGCAGCGCAGCAGATGGGCGTACCGTTTCATGTGTTTGACCTGCGCGCGGAATTTGAGCGCGAGGTCATCACGCCCTTCACCGAGGTCTACCGGAAGGGAGGCACGCCGAATCCCTGTATTTTCTGCAACCGTGCGCTGAAGTTCGGCCTGTTTCTGGAAAGGGCGCTTTCGCTGGGCTACGACGGAATCGCCACCGGGCACTATGCCCGTGTACAGGAGCAAAACAGCCGCTTTCTCCTCAGAATTGCGGCGGATGCGGCGAAGGATCAGACCTATATGCTCTGTGGACTGACGCAGTATCAGCTTTCTCATACGCTCTTCCCCTTGGGAGAAACGGAAAGCAAGGAGGCCGTGCGGCAGCTTGCGGCGAAGCGAGGCTTGCAGCTTGCACGCAAGCATGACTCTCAGGATATCTGTTTTGTCCCGGACGGAGATTATATGGCCTATCTGACTGCCCGTGGGATTGTGCCGCAGCGCGGCAATTTCGTTACGCCGGAGGGCGGCGTGCTGGGCCCACACCGCGGTCTGGAGGCATACACCGTTGGCCAGCGCCGCGGCCTGGAGCTTTCCTGCGGCCACCGGGTCTATGTGCTGGGTAAACACGGCACGGACGTTGTGGTAGGCGAGGAGGCAGGGCTGTTTTCACGGCGTGTGACGGTACGGGATGTGAACTACATTCCCTTCGAGTGTCCGGCGGGGCCGCTTCGCGTGCAGGCAAAGCTTCGATATACGACCAAAACGGCACCTGCACTCCTGACCCCGCTGCCCAATGGCTGTGAGCTGCTGTTCGACGAGCCGCAGCGGGCGGCAACGCCGGGACAGACGGCGGTATTTTACGACGGAGAGACCGTCCTCGGCGGCGGCACGATCTGCGAATAAACGGAGGTAATCACAAAATGAAGAAATTCTTTGCTTTTGCGGCAGCGCTTGCGCTGCTGCTTGGAATCCTGAGCGCCTGTGGGAGCACCGGCTCCGGCGAGAGCGGCGGAAAGCACCATGTGGAGATTGAAATCCGAAACTATGGCACCATCGCTCTGGAGCTGGATGCAGATGCTGCGCCTATCACGGCAGCCAACTTTCTGAAGCTGGCCAAGAGCGGCTTCTACGACGGCTTGACCTTCCACCGTATTATCAACGGCTTTATGATGCAGGGCGGAGATCCGGAAGGAACCGGCATGGGCGGCTCCGATGAGAAGATTAAGGGGGAATTCTCCGCCAACGGCGTGAAGAACGACCTTTCCCACACCCGCGGCGCGATTTCCATGGCGCGCTCCCCGGCGATGGACAGCGCAAGCTCTCAGTTTTTCATCGTCCATCAGGATTCTGATTTCCTCGACGGGAACTATGCCTGCTTCGGCTATGTCACAAGCGGCATGGATGTTGTGGACGCAATCTGCGAGACTGTTCCCGTGGTGGACAACAACGGCACGGTGCAGGACGGATATCAGCCGGTCATTGAAACGATCCGCGTGATCGATTAAACATATGACTACAGAAAGGGAGAAGTGATTTTTATCGCGCGTAGATACGACAGTGAGGATGCAAAGCGCAGAATCCTTTCCGCCTGCGTCCGGCTTTTTATCGAAAAAGGATATCGTGAGGCGAAAATGACGGAGATCATTGCCTGTGCGGATGTCTCAACCAGTACGTTCCACAACATTTTCCGCTCAAAGGACGGCGTGTTGTCGGAACTTACGGAATTCATGTTTGATAACCAGTTTAATGTTGCACATCAGAGCATAGGCGATCATGCCACCCCGGCAATGTTCTATGCCTATGAGGTTGCAATTCAGGTGACGCTGACTGAGCTCAATGAAAACCTGCGCGAAGTCTATCTCGAGGCATATACACAGCCAAAGCAGGTGGAGCTGATCAACCAGAAGTCGGCGACAATGATGTATCATCTCTTTAGCCGCTATCTGCCCGGATATGCCGAGAGTGATTTCTATGAGCTGCAAATCGGTGCATCCGGCATCATGCACAGCTATATGGCACGCCCCTGTGATAAGTATTTTACGCTGAACAAAAAGCTGGAACGCTTTCTCACCATGATACTGCGGGCATACAGCGTGCCGGAGACAGAAATCCGGGAGGCGCTGGACTATGTTGCCAAGGCAGACATTGTCGCAACGGCAAATACCGTGTTGCAGGAGCTGTTTCAGGCGCTGGCCATGCGCTTCAACTTCGTCCTGGCCAAACCGGAGGAGAAAAAGTAAACGGATAGCACTCCCTGCCATGGGGCCGGGAGTGCTATCTTTGCGGTTTTGACAGAAAACATGGCAGAGTCTCAAACCCGGGACTCTGCCATGTTTTTTTGCCGGCTGCGGAAGCATTTGCAGTGCGTAGTCACCAGGCGCAGCCCCTGCCATGATTTCCTGATTGGCGGTAAGCGGGATTCCCATCAATCAGGTGCGGTTAAAGAAATTCGTACTTGAAGAGATTATTCTGCGGTGGGATACTCCGTGCAGAGCAGACGGTAAGCGGGCTCGTCTTCCTCAATGGTCGGGAAACGGCCAAGCGGCTTCAAGAAGCGATTGTCCGTATTGTCGTCATTGCACATGGAGACCTCGCCGATCAGCGCCGGGCCCTTGCCGTTCTTGGGAATGACGAACTCATGGTAATAGTAAGGATAGAGGGAAAGGCTTTCGCCGGGATGCAGCACAATGGTCTCGCCGGCCTTGACAAAATAGCGGCGGCCATCCTTGCAGATTTCAACGTCGGTGTCGGCAAGCTGCTCGTCCTTGGTGGCATTGTACAGCTTGAAGTGAATCTCGTTTCCGCCGCGATTGATGATGTCCTCCATCTTGTTCCAGTGGAAGTGCATCGGGGAGATCTGCCCCTCGTCGCACATCATGATCTTTTCGGCATAGCACTTGGTGTACTTGGAATTGTGGACATTGCCATTGCGGATGGTAATCAGAGCAAGGCCGAGTGTGTCAAACTGTCCCATGCCATAATCTGTTACATCCCAACCGAGCATATTGTCGCGAATCTCGTCGTATTCGTGCCCCTTGTCCTGCCATTGCTCGGGAGTCCAACTCAGGAAGGGAGGCAGAGCAAAGCTGTATTGATTCAGCAGAGCCTCAAATTTTTTAATTACGGCATTGATTTCAGAACGTTTCATAATGATCTCTCCTTTTTATTTCAGCAATTGGTCATTTTCAATTCTTTCCAGGGCGGCTTCGCCATCCAGAATGTGAAAACTTAAATGGAATGCAGTTTCGCTTTGCGCTTGCAGCGTGGGAAGATCGCCGCGCTCCTCATGGAAACGGCGTCCATAGACGCAGGCATTGCCGGGCTCCAGACCCATGACGTAATCTCCGCTGCCGGTGGATTTCCACTGGCCAAAATAGGGAAGCTCTTTGCGGTTGAAGACGATCTTCAAAGCAAGCTTACGGCGGTCATTGACGAGAGCTGCAAAGCTTTCCCCGCTTTCGTCATTTTTCAGTGTATGCAGATAGACATATTCATCGGCATTGTCCTGCGGGGCATCCATCACGCTCCAACGCTCTGCCTGCGCGGCGGAGACGACATCGCGCGGTTCCGCTTTTTCGGTTGGCAGAAGCAGCCGGCAGCCCTCCTCCAGGAAGGGATAGCCCATGTTGCAGTGGTACATCAGCATCAGCGGCTCCGTGCGGAAGGCCTCATTGCGGATCACGTCTGTAACATAGAGTGCCGGATCCCCATAAATTGTTGTTATTGTGCGGTGCAGGAGCAGGTTTTCACCAAACAGCTCAGCTTCGCGGATATCGCCGCTGACGGAGATAACGTATTTTTCTCCCTCCCAGCGTGTCTGGATACTGACGTGCTCGGCCGGACTGGTGCGCATTCGCCCGTGCATCGGATAGTCCTTGCCATCCTTGGAGCGGTAGGGCGCGCAGATGTTTTCATATCCGCAGGTGAAGAACAGGCCGCCCATGATGCTGCGCTGTGCTTCGTTGCCATGGGTATCAAAGGGATTTCGTCCATTTAGCCCCGGCTTGGAGAGAAAGGTCATTCGCTCTCCCTTCCAGCTCAGCTCGGAAACATCCATGCACTTATCCAGCAAAATGACAAAGTGCAGCGGCCCGTTGGAAACCTCGATGGCATTCAGCCCGCGTGCACGTCCCTCGTCATAACAGATTCGGCGGGCGTAAGCGACCTGCTGCATGCTGCCAACATAACGTAAAAGTTCAGATTGATTCATTGTGCTCACTCCAGATTTGCGTGATATTGCCACAGCGATTTCATATCTAATGCACGGCGGTCAATGATCATTTTGGCAACAGCGTCGCCCAGAAGCAAAAGTGTTTGCTCAAAGAGGGAAGTCATCGGCTGCTGGGAGTCGATTTCATCAGGCAGGTAATTCTTGGTACGCACGGGAATGCGCACCATAAATTCTGCAATATCCTTGAGCGGACTGTTTGGATTGGAACCGATATGGACGATTTTTGCGCCGACGGCATGTGCTTTTTGGGCGATTCCGGCGGGAAACAGCGTTGTGCCGCTGCCGGAGCCGACAATCAGAAGATCATTTTCGGTGATGGCCGGCTCAGTGATTTCACCGACAAGGTGTGTATGGATACCCAAATGTGCCCAGCGCTTGGCAATTGCCTGCAATGAAAGCATCACACGGCCGACACCGACGAAAAAAACCTGATTTGCTGCTTCTACGGAAGCAATGAGCTTTTCCACGCTATCAGGGTCAATGGCATGCATCGCTGTACTCAGCTCGGAGAGAATCAGTTCGCTTGCCTGTGAATAGGTTTCCATCATTATACGGCTCCTTCCAACAAAGAAGCGCGATCGGCAACAAGCTGCCTTGCGCTTTCCAAAAGATTCTTTTTATCCAAACAGGTGCTTCCGGCAACAAAGATGTCTGCCGTGCCGTCTACGCCGAAATCCTTCAGATTCTGGCGCGAGATGCGGCCGTCCAGGATGATCTTTGTATTCAGTCCGCGTGCGCGGATCATCTCGCGCAGTTCGCGCACTTTACGTGCTGCATAAGGAACCTGCCCCTCTGTGCGGCACTGCGCATAGCCGGGATTGATGAGCATCAGCAGGACGGCGTCACATTTTTCAAGAACATAGTCCAATACGGAAAGCGGGGTGGAGGGTTTCAACGCAATGCCTGCGCGCGCACCGGCAGCATGAATCTGGTTGAGGCGATTGTCCATGTGCTGCTCGGTTTCAGCGTGAAAAACGAGTTGCTCAACGCCAATGCGGAGGAGCTCTTCAACAAAATAATCGTTTTCACTGGCCATGAGGTGTACGTCAAAGGGCAGCCTGGTACGATTATGGAGCTGTGCGACGGTGTCCAGACCCAGCGGCATGCTCGGACTGAAATGCCCGTCGAGAATATCCACATGAAGAAGCCGAATGCCTCCGGCCTCCAGTATCTTCACGGACTGCTCCAGATTACAAAGGTCGCAGCAGGAAATCAGCGAAGGTGCAAGGATACAACGTTCGTCCCAGATGTTCATTGCCCGTAAAACTCCTTTTCATAGTGCAGGACTTCCTGTGCGCTGGGAAGCGACTCGATTGCGCCTTTCTTCTGTACACACAGCCAGCCGGCAATATTTCCGCATTTCATTGCGCGCAGAAGCAGCGGTTCGGTAAGCGCTTCGGGAGCGCGGATGCCGCTCAGAAGAAGCGTGCTCAAAAAGCTGCCCCAGAAGGCATCGCCTGCGCCGCAGGTATCAACACAATTTGCGGCCAGACCGTCGATATGCAGGATTTTTTCCTTCCAGCAGCAGCGTGCACCGTGACTTCCCAGCGTTTCAACCACAACGGAAATGCCGTTTTTCTGCATCAGTGCAGGAATGGCTTTTTCGCCGCCGAGCATATCTGCTTCCTCATCAGATATTTTAAGCAGATCGACCTGAGGGAGAATGCCCAGTACTGCCGCTGCCGCGGCATTGCGGTCATCGTTCCACATGAGGTTGCGATAGTTAACGTCAAAGGACACGAGCTTTCCAAGCCGGTGTGCTTCCTCTAACGCATAGGCGGTTGCCTCTGCCGCCGGATTTCTGGAAAGAGAACAGGAGCCAGCATGAACCAGATCTGCTGCCTGCAAGTCTTCTGTACGAATATGCGCTTTAGTCAGAAGCATATCCGCTCCCGGCTTGCGTGCAAAGGTGAAGCTGCGGTCGCCGTGCTCATCCAGTGTGACGAAGGCCATGGTCGTGGTTGCTTCACGCGTCAATTCATGTACGCACTGCTCTACGCCGTTCTCCTTCAGGGTGCTCATTAAAAAGTGGCCGAAATCGTCATCTCCGACCATACCGCAAAATGCGGCCTCGCAGCCCTGACGGGCTGCGGCAATGGCCACGTTTGCCGGTGCGCCTCCGGCTTTGCGGATGTAGCTTGCTTTTTCACTGCCGGGGAGAAAATCAATGACCATCTCACCGACGCTTAGTACTTTTGCCATATTAAAAGTTCCTCTGCAGGTAGTTTTCGTAGGGAACCTTTTCGACCTTCCGAAGCTTGAGCCAGGCCATGACTTCCATCAGCTCTTCCGACCAGTCACCCATGACCAGCGGGAAATGATGCTGGAATCCACGTGCCATCAGGGTGTTGAAGAAGTCCAGTGCGCCAATGGGCTCACGGTTCAGCTCCAAATTGCCCATCCAGCCGCGGCTGCCGTTGTAGGTTTCTTTCCGGGCGTCAAGGAAGCTGCCTGTCGCGACGAGCATGGAGTCCATCTCGCCGGTCAGACGTGCGGTGGTAACCTTACCCTCATCGAAAATCATGTCGCGAACGATACCGGTGCCGACTGCATGATCAAGATCTGCACCTTTATGATCCTTGCCGGAATAGTTCAGACTGTAGCGATAGCCATTGGTGCGGCAGAAACGCTTCGATGCAGGGCCGCAGTGCCACATCTGGACAGAGTTGTCGTTTGTATCAATCGCAGACAAATCCATGAGCATGGTAATATCATTTGCAATGTAGCTTAAAAGCAGCATGGAGACGGTGCTGGTCAGGTCACCCTCGCAGCCTGCGACGACGCCTTTGTCATTCAGCTCACCGATTACAGCACAGACGCTGAACAGATAGTCATCCTGGAATTTCGGCCAGCAGCTAATTGCCAGCGCGTCATAATGGTATTTTTCCACAAAGCGCTCATATGCCAGCGCAAAGCGGGCATTGACTTCCAAAAGTGTCATCTTTCCCTCGGGATCTGCGCAGCCCCTGGTGTGAATCTGCTGATCAACGGAAGAATTGTATGCCTTTGCTTCCGCGTCGAGCTGTGCGATCTTGGCGTCGACAAGCTCCTGCGGCAGGCTCAGGGCGATGTCCTTCAGTTCACCGTATTCGTGCAGGCGGTTGATTCGCATGCCGTCAAAGAGCTTCAGAAGCTTGCGCTCGTCGTCATAAAGATCATTGAAGCCGGGGGCGATACCGCCGATCAGTGCAATGTTGGAGTGCTGCATCTTTTTGATGGCACGCAGTGCGGCCACAGTAACGGCAAGGCGGCGAAGGAACTGGGGATCATCGGTGGTGCCATAGAACCACTTGGTAGGAATGTCGTAGTCCTTCAGATAATGGGCAACAATAGAGGAATACATGTGGATGCCACACAGAGAATTGTAGGATACAACTCCGCTGGAGCGCATTTCCGGAATTGCCCACAAGCCCAGGCGTGCACCCTTGGTGCGAGCAAGCGTGCTGACTACAAGACCGGCGGCAAAGCTCGTGCATTGCAGCAGAATGAAATCAACTGACTGCGCCTGCAAAACTTCACGCGCCTTGAGAGCATCCTCTTCCGTGATGACGGTTTCTTCATAAACATAGAGATCAAAGTCCCATTGCTGCGCCAGTCGATTCAAACCATCCACACTTGCGTGGACGGCGCTCTTCTTGTCGCCGGGGAAGGAGAGCTGAGAGGTGCTGACATAGCCAACTTTCAAACGAACCATAGTTAAATACCTCCAATTTGCCTCTGCTGCTGTGGCAGAGCTTTCCAATTCCTATCTTAACGCAAACTCTTCTGTTTTCAATTTCAGATTCTTTCGATTTTTTTGAGCAGGACATTTTGCACAAGATGCAATGTTGCTTTTTGAGCAGAATGTAGATTTCTCAGGGGCTATACAGAATCCTGTTGACAAAAGAAGAACGATTGTGTAATATCAAGATGTGATATATCAAAACGTGATAAAATTACTCTGGTTTGGGAGGAAATCATATGCCGATTGAGATTGTTCGCGACACCAATGATGTTCTGTATGCACGGATTCAAGAGGTGCTGCATATCATTCACAATGAATATCAGAATGACATCAGTCTGGATTATCTGGCGCAGCGGGTCTATATTTCCCCCTGTTATCTCAGCACACTTTTCAGCAAACTGGTCGGAACGAGCCTGCTGGCGTATATCAATGACTATCGCATGTATCAGGCCGAGTGCTTGCTGACGCAGACGGATACTACGGTAACGAACATCTGCTATCAGGTAGGCTATCGTAATTTGCCGTATTTTTGTACCTGTTTCAAAAGCAAGTACCACATGACTCCCGCGCAGTACCGGCGCAGCAGCATCGCGCTTGCCGAAGTGTCGTAAATGCCGAATCGGCTGCCTTCTCCAATAACAAAAACAGCGGTGCGTCCTGTTTGGACGCACCGCTGTTTCTCATACGGTTGGATTTTCGCCGGTCAGGCCGCAGAAAGCACCGGAAATCTGAGCATCAGGGTGTGCAAGAAGCCATTTATTCCGGCAGAAAAGCAGACGGTCGATGCCTTCTTGTTTTGGGGTGGTTTCAAGCGGGAGATTTGTGCCGCGGGGAAGGACGACGACCAAACGAAAGCCTGCTCCGTCCACACCGCAGGGCGCATAGTGCAGTGTTGTTGCATAGGTTTCAAAGGCAGTACCTGCGGGGACGAGGAAAGCCTCAAGGTTAGCGGTGTCGTAGGTCAATGTCTCGGAGGCTATGTCCTGTTCACGGCCGACGATCAGAATCAGATCGGTGCAGGCAAGATTCCATTCTGAGCTCTTGTGATATTCCAGCGCGTCCAGGCGGTTGTTATGACCGTTGCAGTAGCCCATCTGGAGTTCCATCCCGCCAAAAGTGCGCTCGGAGAGCTCCCGGAAAATCCGGAGACGCTCCAGCTCGGGTACAGAGGCCAAATAGCTTACGTCCTGCGGCAGCGGCGTAGAGGACATCTGCTGCATCAGTTCGGTGCAGTCAAATTCTGTTGCGATACGCGCGTATGTGCGGAAGGATGGATCGGTAATCGGCTTTATCTTCATACTCAGTTACCAAACAGGGCGTTGGCGGCATCAATAGCAGCCTGATTCATCGGACGAAGCGCTTCAATCTTTTCGGCGGGCGTTGCAGTGCGAGCAGCGACCTCCCAGAGATAGGAGCCATAATCGTAGTTGGGGATGAGGTAGTAGCTGTCATAGACGGCACACTTGGGATCTGTGACCATAGAAGTTACGGTTTCATCCACGGCGCGTGCATCGCGGAACTGCTTATAGTAGGTATCACGGAAGGTGACATTCATTGCGTCTGCACCTTCGATCTTGCGTGCAGGTTCAAACCACTGGGAAATGACTGCTGCGGTCTTTTCCGCGTCTTCCTCAGACAGACAGGCAGGAATGCAGAGCGGCGTCGGATACATATTGGTGCAGTTGGCACCGTTGGGCCCTGCGGGGAGCATGACATAGCCAAAATCGTCAGTCATGCCGCTGAGATAGCTGCTGATGACCCAGGTCTGGGAAACAAGCATCGCAGTCTGACCGTTGGCAAAATCTGTGTAAGCTTTATCCCAGGCCTCGCCGGCGCCGAATTCGCGGACATAGCCTTTTTCAATCAGCTTAACCGCCCAGGACAGACCGGCTTCAAAGTTGGGATTCAGCGTGCCGTCAACGAATTTACCGGATTCGTCACGGCCGACAAACATGGCACCGTTTGAATAGATGCCCATCATCATCACTTCACCGTCGTTGCCGCCAAAAGCATAGAGATCTGTTACACCGTCATTATTGGTGTCGCGAGTGAGCTTCTGACACAGCTCTTCAAAATGCTCCCAGTCCCACTGACCATTTTTTTGCAGATCATAGGGCAGTTCGGGATTCAAGCCGGCCTCTTCAAAAAGCCGTTTGTTGAAAAGAACGCCAAGACGGGGTTCATCAGTTGTGGAGGCTCTTGCAGCATAGACCTTGCCGTTGATGGTGTAATAATCGATGATCTGCTGGTTCCAGAGCGTGTCGTCGCTCAGATCAAGGTTTTTCAGAGAGGACAGGTCGTACAGAAGCCCCTGCGCAGCCATGGAAACCAGAGCACCGTTATCAGGATTGCCATAGAAAGCGGTGCAGTTGGGGTTATTGGCCAGGAAACCGTTTACCAGAACCTCATTATAATTGCCCATGTTCTGAAGACCGATCTCACTGAAGGTGAAATTCATTTTTGCTTCAAGATCGTGATGATAGTCTGCGACCATCTGATCCCATGCCGTGGCAGGTTCTTCCTCCTCGTACTCGGCTGCGGACCACCAGTTGCCGAGAATGAAGCGGAAGCCGTCCAGATCGGGAAGTGCTTCCTGTGACGGTTCCGTCGTGTTCGGGGCAGATTGGGAGGGATCTCCCTCAGAGCCCTGAGACGAGGGGTGGCTGCCGCAGGCAGCAAGCGAGAAAATCATGGCGGCTGCTAAAAGCAGCATGAGGAGACGCTTGTAGCTACGTTTCATATTATGTTTCTCTTCCTTTCAATTCTATTTGTTACAGCCTGAGGCGGCCATAATCACATTTTGATTCCGCCAGCCGTAAGCGACTGGACAAAGCGCTTTTGCGCAAACAGATACAGCACAAGCACCGGAACCAGAAGAAGCAAAGTTCCGGTCGCATTCAGTGCGGCGGAATAGGTCGCTGACGGACGGGCGGGAGCCAGATATGAAATCAGATTGGAAGCCAGTGCGTTCAGGCGTGCCGGCAGCAGGTGTGTGGACTTGGTCAGCAGCGTGCTGAAGTAGTTGTCCGTCCATTGCCAGACAAAGGAAAACAGGAAGCAGGAGGTCGCGAGCGGCATGGCGTCCGGCAGCATGATGTTAAAGAGTGTGCGCAGTGTGCCGCAGCCGTCGAGATAAGCGGCTTCCTCAATGTCCTTGGGGACATTACGGAAATACTGACGGAACAGATAGACATACAGTCCGCATTTGAGACCGGTGCAGGTCGAGGCCATCAGCAGAACCGGCGCTACGGTGCCGGTGAGATTGATGGTCTTTCCGGTGAGCGCTTTGAAAATACCGAAAAGGTCGAAGTAGCGGAAATTCAGCATCAACGCGGAGATATAGGTCTGACTCGGTACGACAATGATCAGAATGACCATAAAGAACCAAAACTTTTTCAGAGGAAAGTCATAGCGTGCAAAGCCGTATCCCACAAGCAGGCAGGATACCACTTGCAGAACAGCTACGGCCACGGCTAATACAAAGGTGCTGACGAAGGAGCGGCTGTAGTCCATCAGTTTGAGTGCGACACGGTAATTGTCCAATGTGAAGTGGCGGGGGATGGTGACGACGGTGCTGTCATAGAGATCTTGCTCAGACATGAAGCTGACGGCGATCTTATTGAAGAGCGGCTGTAGAATCAAGAAGCACAACCCCAGCAGCAGAATGGTCAGGACAAGGTTGGCGGCAAACTTCTGCAAACGTACCTTTATCGCCTGTGCCGTCAGTGGACGATGGGGTTTTCTCTTAGTCATAATAGTACACCATCCTGGAGAGAATCAAAACAGACAGGCCAATCATCGCAAGCATTGCGACACAGTAGATCCAGCCCATTGCGGAACCAAAGCCGTAATCCAGGTTGAGGTTCATTGTGTCAAGGATTTTCTGCATGAGCTGGTTATCTGCGCGAACGAACCGGTCAATGATCGTATAGATCCAGTTGACGAGAATCATGGGGCTGACCATCGGAAGCGTGATTTTCCAAAAGCATTCCCACGAACTGCACCCTTCCATCTCTGCCGCTTCATAGATTGAGGGATTGATCGTCTGCAAGGCGGAGAGAAAAATAACGGTTTGGATGCTGGAGGAAATCACAATTTCATACAGGTGATCAATGATGGTCAAAATGACATCGACGAAAGCATTTTGTCCCATTGCACCAAGCAACAGCTTTTGCAGGGCAGTCGTTATTGTGGTGTCACTGGCGGTCTTTTGCAGTTCTTGCACGCCGGTAAGGAGAATATTGGATTTTTCCATGCCCAGCACAACACCGGAGGCAAGAATGACCGGCATGAAGAAGATTGCACGCATCGCACCCCGCCCGGGGAATTTGCGGTTCAGCAGCACTGCAATGACAAGACTGAACAGAATGATACTTGGTACGTCAATCAGCAAGGATCTGACGCTCTCCCAGAGCAGACGGTTAAAATCCTTATCAATCGTCAGCGCACGGATATAGTTTTCAAATCCGATGTTTTGCAGTGTGAAGCCGGCGGTGCTGTCAAGCGAGACGGTGGAGAAGCTCATGCGCAGGGAGGTTATGAGAGGACCTGCCACAAAGAAGGCAAAACCGATCAGAAAAGGGAGAATAAAGAGATAGCCGGTGATTGCACGCCTTGCCTTCATAGTAAGACGACGCCGGGACACTTTCTTCATGTATTAGCTACCTCCCTCTACAAGCCAGTCTCGGGCAGGAATGACCAGAGAGCCTGCGTGCGCATCCTCGCGGCCATAGTTGACATAGACTGTCGTGCCATCGGAATAGGTCGTGCGTGTGAGTGACTCCGAAAGCACGGCATGGTCTGTGATTGTCAGGCTGAATGTGTGCCCAAGCTCGCGGTTCAGCCTTGCATACAGTGAGAGCAGTTCATCACGCCAATCGGAAAAGTGCGTACTGAAAAGCCGATAATCATAGGTGTAAGCACTGTTTTTCAGATCGGAATATTCCATTTCCAGGAAACGATAGGAGAGCCCTGCGCCGTATTCGACGCTGCGCAGCAGGACGGTGCCATAGTCTTCGGCAAGGTTCAGCGCACTTGCAGTATAGGGAACATAGCCGTGCAGTGCAATTTGATAGAACGGAATATGTGCATCGAGAATATCGTATTCTCCACCGAACAGATCCATGTCCGTTACGCAGTCGGCGCCGGCAAGGGCATAGTCGTTTGCACCGGAGAGCAGGACCTTTACGCCCCGCGCACGAAGCTGACGCAGAGTTTCGCGCTGTGCCAGCAATGCACCGTCGCGGCTGAGACCGCCTTTACGGCTGAAGTCGGAATAGAGCAGATTGCCATAGTCGGCAAGGGCAATTCCGCCTGCGTTCCAGGTCTGTGCGGCGCTTTGCAGAGCTTCCACCGCGAGGTCGGAACGTTCCTGCCTGAGCAGGTAAATGGGATCTGCGCTTACCGGTACGCTTTGAGTATCCTGCAAGAAAACGCGTTGCTCAACGACCTCATTGACGGTGTTACGGACGGCGTCGGCATTTTTGGAAAAGCCGTCAAACGGAGCTTCGTCGAGCACCTGCTGCACATAACCGGCAAGATAGAGCTGCCCGTTTTTTTCCGAAACGGCATCCAGAAGAGCCTGCTTTTGCGCCTTGGTTCCAAGGCCGTTTTCTGTTTTTGCCTTGAGCAGAGCCGTCTGCTTCATACCGCCGTTGAGGATGCCGCTGTAACGCACCCGCAGATTGACATCTTCCGGCAGCGAACGAATGGCATCCGCCGCTTCTGCATAGTCCGTGCCGGTCAGCGTATGTTGCGATGGAACACCGAAGCTTGCACGCGTCAGATCGACGACGCCGATAAAATCCAGAACCAGAGGCACGGCACTTTCGCCGGTGAGGTGCAGCTCCGGCGCGTCTTCAAGCAGACATTCGCGGTAACGCTGCGCCATCTGTACATAGGAATCGCTGTTGCCGCAGATATAATCCAATGTAATGGTCTGCTCCGGATGCGAGGCCTGATAGACCCAAAGAGAGTCTTTGCTTTTTTCGGAAATGGAGGTCGCCTCACCATGGACGATGCGGTAAACCGGATGCACATAGTTGAAGGCGCTGGCCTTACCGCTGACATCCGCTTCCACGGAGAGTTCCGCGCTGCCGCTGCGTCCGACGGCCATAAGATAGCCGCCGTCCTTGACAATACCAAAAACAGGGAAAAGACTCTTGGTTTCCTGCGTCCTGCTTTCGCGGCTGAGCGCCTCATCCCAGCCATAGAGGTCGGAGTAGTAGGGCGTTTGGAGCGTCTTCCTGTTGTTGAAGCAGATCTGCGCGCCGCCGCCATCCGGGACAAGCAGCCAACCTTCACTGTCCGTTGAAGCGGCGCAGAAGTAGGGAAGAACCTGAAGCGTTTTGATCGGATGGTCGGCAGGGTAGCCAATTTGATCGGCCGGAACCTGCACGCGCAAAGCATCGGACGCAAGAGAATAGCAAAGTGTAACATTATACTGAAGCGCTGCACTTTCCTCTTCCGATCCGGCAGGAAGATCCTGCACTCGCTCGCTTTCATCGTAGCCGACGGTGGAGAATATTTCTTCAAGCTGTGCAAGCTGATAGCTTTGAACGCTGCCGCCCGTTACACTGGGAAGTGCATATAATGGCCCTTGCGCAAGTTGTGGCAGCAGGGGAAGCAGTTTGTCGCGCTTGCTCTGGCTCATGGAATTCAAATCGTAGTGCAGATAGCTTTTTTTCACAAGACTTTGCTGAGAGGGCTCCATTGCGGCGAGAAAGGCATCCATCCGCGTATCGGAGATGACCTGGGGGATGCAGTAAACTCGCTCCTGCGTGCCGATTGTATAGTCCACAAAGACGGCCCCCTCCTCAAGCCGCACCTGAAAGCCACCCTCCGCGATGCTGTAGGTGTAGTTATCATAGAGCGTATCATTGCCTTTTCGGTCGCTGTAGGTCAAAACGAGCGTAGATTGCAGTGCATTCCTGGTTGTGACGTAGGCGGTCGAATCTTCTGCTGCATTCTCAGGGACAGAAGTCCAGCGGCGCCCGGAACGCTTATCCGTCAGAGTGAAGTAGCTTGTGCGGCCGTCGAGAGAGAAGCGAAGCGTATCATTTTCCAGAATGTACTCTGCCTGATTGCCCTCGGCTGAGTAGTAGGCGGCGCGGAAACGGTCGGTGCTTTGCGTACAGCCGGCCAGCAAGCCAACCAATACCGCCGATCCCAAAAGGAGACTGAGAATTCGTTTCATTTTCTCCCTCCCTAATAGAATTGAAAGCGAAGCTCGCGGTAGAGAGAGGAAAAGTATCCGATCGCTTCGCTGACCATGCTGAAGATCATCAGGCACAACGTGATGATTACTGCCATGCCCACAATTGTTGCAGCCGTAAATAGAAGTGTTTTTGACAAGCTGTAATCATGGACCATCATCTGACCGCAGATCAGGAGGACTGCACTCCATAGAAACCCAAGTGAGTTGAAGAAAGTAAATAACATCTGCTCATCCTTGAGAAGAATGTTGCTGACAAAAGTCATTGGCAGCCGCAGAAGGATAAAAGGGATCAGCGCATAGGCAGTAAGTATATAGACATCGCGCAGAGTTCCCTTGCCGTCAAAGAGCGTTGTCAGGCACCAGTTTGCGACGCAGAAGATCAGAAGCGGAACAAGAAAAGTCCCGCATTCCAGCCAGACATTAAAACGCTGCAAGTCGACATCTACAAATAACCAGTTGGAATACATCTTGCTCCAGACCTGCGTTAAGAGCGCCAGCAGTACAAAGGTGTTTGCTGCGGCCATGCTGCCGCGTTTTTCATGTTTGAGATCCCAAAAACCGTCGAAAGGATGCACAATGACGTACAGACCATAACGAAGGCTGCCTGCATACTGCTTCCACCATTTGCGCTTAGAGATTGGCAGACGCTGAAGGAGTAATTTAGCTTTCATATTCTTCCAGCGCCTCCTTTTGTTTGCGCAGCCATTTATAAACGACCCGGATAACAACAATGCTCAGAATAACGAGCACGATCCACAAAAGATGATCTTCCAGCCATTGCTTACGATAGAGCTGATAGGCTTTGGAATAATAGTATCTATCCTTGGCATACTTCAGATCCGCAAGCGCACCTTCGTAGTCACCGTTGCGGAGTTTGATCTTGCCGATGCCGTCATAGGCCAGATAGCAGTTGCCATTGAGACGCAGAACCTCCTGCCATGCGGCATAGGATTCTTCATAACGGCCGGAATCATAGCAGCAGATAGCATCTGTGACCAGACGGCCATAGCGTGTGGGAGTCAGAACGGTCAAATATCCGCTTGTGGCGTCCAGCACCAGAAGATCTTCTCCCCAGCTTTCCAACGCGGTCGGATTCTGGAACCAGCCGGTGCGGTTGCCATAACCGCCGAAAGCATAGAGCATGTTGCCCATGGAGTCGTAGGCGAAGATACGGCAATAACGGCTGTCAAGCAGGTAAATGATTTTGTTTTCCGGAACGGCAACATCAATAAACCGGCTTGGGCCGCTCTCGTTCCAGTTCTCCATGCCCTGTAAATCACAGTTGAGGATATTTGAACCCTTCAAATTCAGACGGCGTACAGGCTGCGCAGCGCCGCTGAGAAGATCATGTATGGAAAAAACAGAGTTTGTAACAAACAGGAAGCCCTCGGGATCAACGGAAATATTATTGTATTCCGTCGGGACGAATGATTCCATCTGCTGCTTCTGCGCATCGGTCGAAAGAATTTTCCAGATATAGTCGGTCCAGTCAAAACGGACAGGAGAGGCTCCCATGTAGCCCTGAAATTCACCGTCTGCGGAAAACTCAATGAGACCGCGGTTTACACCCATTGCCTGAACATAGATGCGGCCTCCGGCGGCACAAACAGCCTTTTCGGGCTTGAAGTCCGCTGACTGATCGAACAATGCGCTGTCCGGCTTGCCGATAGACATCCGCAAGCGCAGTGCGGCATCAAGGCAGAGGACCCGGCCGTTGCCGGTGTCACAGATGAAGAAATTACCGCTCTCATCTACGAAAACATCTTCCGGCGCAGAGAGGCTCCAACCATCTCCGGACTTGATCTCGCGCTCAAGCTGCGCACCGTGATTGCCCAGATGCAGAACGAGAATGCGGCTGTTGCCGGTATCACAGATGTAGGCAAGGTCACCGCGGACATAAAGGCCACCGGCATTTTTCAGCTTTCCTGCGCCGAACTCAGCGGGGTCTACGCGATATCGTGTTTCAAAGGGAGCGGGGCCGGGCATGGGATTGCTTTCCAGATCGTAGCTGAAGGAATAACTCTGCTCCTCGCCAAGCGCAGCCGCAGGAAGAGCAAGAAGACAGGAAAGCAGGAGCAGTGCGGTGAGCACCCGAATCAATCGTTTCATGTACCCACCTCAATCTTTCAGGCCGGAGCTGGCCATGGTTTCCATAACTTGACGCTGCGCGACAATGAAGGTCACGATCGGCACAATCATCATGATGACCGTGACGGCAGAGCCTACACCTGTGCGCGCGATGCCGCCGTTGAGGATCTGCTGCAAAGCGTAGGGAAGCGTCTTCAGATCTTCAGAATAAATCAGAGTGGACGCCTTGGAATTCCAGAGCGACTGAACAGAAAAGATCACAACGGTTACCCATGCCGGGCGCGAAATGGGCATGACAAGCTTCCAGAAAATACGCAGTTCGCTTGCGCCGTCGATGCGGGCAGCTTCCAGAAGCGAATCGGGAATGCTTTCCATATACTGCTTTGTCAGAAACAGGCCCATCGGCATGCCGAAGGCCGGAACGATCACGGAAAAATATGTGTCGATCCAATCGAGCTTGGCAAGCACGAGATAATTCGGGATTGCTGTGACATAGCCAGAGAACATCAAAGAAACGACTACGATATTGAAGATGGTTTTATTTCCGGGGAAGCGCCCCTTGGCCAGTGCATAGGCACCCATTGAGGTAAAAATGACACATCCGATGGTGCCGACTGCGGTGATGAACACCGTATTGAACAGGTACCGAGAGAAGGGAACCCAGGACTTTCCCATCACTGTAAACAAATCACTGAAATTATCCCACGTCGGATTACGGACGAAGAACTTCGGCGGAAAAACAAACAGCTCATCCAGCGGCTTGAAGGCATTGCTGATTGCATAGATCAGCGGCAGAGCCATGAACGCACCCATGAGCGCCAGAAACGTATAAAGTACGCCGCTTCCGGCAGCAGAGCGCCCCAACCGCTTGTGACGCTTCTGGAGTTTGGGAGGTTTTGGGGATCGTTGCATCTGTGCGCTCCTTTCTCTATTTTCCGACCCGGTTGAGGATGCCGCGCACCAGCCTGTCGCACAGGATCATCGTGATGAACAGGGCTGAAGCAATTGCGGAGGCATAGCCCATGTCAAAACGCACGGAGCCGTAGTCAATCAAATGTGTAACAACGGTTCTGGCTGCGTAGTCCGTACTTGGGAAACCGGCAAGATTCATGGTTACATCTGCAACGCCGAAAGACTGTGTGATAGACATCACCGCGCCGAACAGCAGCATGGGCTTCATACCCGGCAATACCACGTACCACAGCTCTTGCCAGCGGTTTTTAATACCGTCAACATAAGCGGCTTCAATTAAGCTTTTATCCAAGCCCTGAAGTCCTGCGATGAAGGCCAGAAAGCCTGTGCCGAGGCTCATCCACAAGATAACAAGCAGCAAAACCGGCATCATGTAGTTTGGATCGGTCAGCCACTGCACCGGTGCGTCGATCAATCCCAGATTCATCAAAAAGGCGTTGACATAGCCATAGGCATCGCCGCTGAACATAATGCCCCAAATCAGATAGACCTGCCCTGAGATTGCAGGCGCATAAAAGATCACAACCGCGATAGAGCGCAGCTTACGAGGCAGTTCGTTGATCAGCCAGGCAAACAGAAAGGATGCCAGATAGCCGATCGGTCCGGTGATTGCTGCAATAATAAAGGTATTTTTGATGGCAATCAGGTTGACATCATCCGAGAGAAACAGATTGATATAGTTTTGAAGGCCATGAAAAACGGGAGCTTCAAAAACATTATAATAGGTAAAACTCAGTATGATAGAAATGATAACAGGTACGATGTAAAACAGGAGAAATACAATACCAAAAGGAAGAAGAAACAGGTAGTATACCCGATTTTTCTTTGCCTCGCGCCAATTGGCTCGCAGATGTGAGCGCTTCATTTTTGCCCACCGACGCAGCAGGGAGGGACTTGTTTTATCGCTTCGGTTCATATAGCGCCTCCTAGTTCAGCTCAAATTCTGCGCGTTTCTTCTTGATTTCCTCGTTGATCGTCTGGTTGTAATCCAGGAGTGTTTCACGAGGTGCAGTGTGTTCATTGACGACTTTTCGCATGGCGTTGACTATGTGCCGGCTGGTGTAGTACCCGCCTGCGACTTCGCGGTTGCCTTTGGCGTACTGCCGCTGAAGTTCAAGAACCTCCAACTGTGCGCTGCTCCATGAGAGCTGCTTGAAGGCATTCAAATTGGCAGTGGCATAACGTGCCGACGCGCCCATCAGACATTCCATTTCGCGTCCGAAACGCGCTTGCGTGTCATCATTTGTCCACCATTTCATAAATTCCCAGCATTGTGCACGGACGGCTGCATCCTCATTTTTCAGCATCATGCAGCACGTACCCCACGACATGACAGAATGGTCGACGGAACCATCTGCCTGCTCAGTGCCCGGAATGAGCGCAAAATCCCACAAGCCCTTCAACTCCGGGGCAAAGACAGCAAGTGTATTTTGCAGTGTGTAATCTGCGATACCGATGGGCATCTCACCGGAACGGAAGCGATCGGCGAAGTTATAGTCTTTCGGCTGATCATGGTTGGTGTAAAATGCAGAATATGCCTCAAACGCCCGCACAGCCGCTTCAGAATCGAGCAGTGCGTGTTTGCCGTCTTCGGAGTATAGTGTGCCGCCGTTCTGATAGAGCATGGCATAGAACCCTGAGAGGTTAGCGCTGGCTTTTGACATGATGTCGGGAAGGCCGATCTCCATATTGTTGTGCTGAAGCACGGGCAGCATATTCTCAAGATCCTGCCATGTTTCTGGAACTTCCAGCCCAAGCTCCTCGAGGATGTCTTTGCGATAGAACAGAACATTGTAATACTGCGTTTCCGGCAGAGCATAAATGCCGCCTTCATAGAGATAGGGAAGATAGGAGCTTTCCTGAAAGCGCATAAGCACTTCATTGCAATCGTCAAACTGGAAAAGATCTTCCGCCGCATTGCGCAGTGCGTAGTTGACCGGCTCGCCTGCACCTGCACTGAGAAGCAGATCGGGCCCGTTGCCTGCGGCCACCGCGCTCAGAACCGCACCGGATTCTACCAGCTTGAGATTAACGGGGATGCCGCTGGCGGGTGAAAAGCTGTCGTCGATGATCGTTTTCAGGACGTTTGCCTGATCACGGCCGGTCAGGATCCAGACCTCAATTGCACCTTCATTTACATCTCCGAGGGCATCGTAATCTGTTGTGAAGGAGGTTCCGAAAGAACGAAGCTCATGCAGGACTTTCTGACCAAAGCCTGCGCTGTCCTTCGGCCAGGAACGGTCAGTGCTTTTGATCACCAGATAGTCAATGTCCAATTGTGATTGACATAGGTTCTGCATGGCTGTGCCAATGGCGCTGATATCATCGCGATAAGTCGATAGCCTGCGCTTGATCAGGCTGGTATCCTTGGAAAAATCTTCCATGATTTGTGCCAGCATTGCGATCGTGCCGGTCTGACTGCTGCGGCCACCGGAAATCTCGCTGACCTGATCGGCTACACGGTAGAGCCGACGGCTTTCAAGCAGCATGGCATCTGACAGGTCGGGATAAATGGAATCAATATCATAATCACGATACTTATCCGGATTTCTGCCCATGACCAGAAGCAGCCGACGGTAGAGTTGATTTGCACGGAAGACACAATCCTCCAACTCGGTCAAAGCATCACCAAGCTGCCCGAGCGTAACCTCAAGGCGTACAGAATGGACGCCTTCGGTCAGATACAGACGATAACTGCTGTCCCCATTGCCGATGACCTGCATCTGCCAGTCGTTGCTGTACTGAAAAGCGATCTCCGCTGCTTCAGCAAAAGGAGTGTGGCCGTCGATCAGCAGCTTGCGCACGGAGCTCTGCCCGCGGTTGTAGTTCTGACGTCCCTTGAAGGCCAGCTCATACCAGCCGTCTGCGGGAACGGAGATATCCCACTCGATCCACTGTCCGTGAATGCTCCAGGAGTTGCCGCCCGTGATATTCAGGATGACGCTGCTGAGGCTGTAAGGCTGTGTGTTGGGCGAGGAACGGTCGAAGGTTGCATAAAGCGACGGCGAAGAGCGTACGGTGGCATCCTCACCTTGGACGATCTGCTCAAAGTTATGTGCATCATTGCTGCAATTCTCAAACTGCGCACAGTATGCATCGTAGCTTGCTGCCGAAGCTACCGGCTCAAGAGAAAGCTCAGCCAGAGCAACAGGTTCGGAAATGCCCTGAATGGTCAGAAGGTTTTTGCCCTTGCGAAGGCGGAAACGGTATGGCTCCACTTCATAACCGTTGGTGTCATCAGAGGCATATTTTTCGGTCCAGCGGAAGACCTCCACCTGTTTGGGACGGATCTCGTTGCCCTGATTGTCGGTTTTTCCTTTGCCTTCTGGATCGTCGGTCCAGAGCCGGCAGAATGTCTGCGCATCCGCGCCGCGAAACGGGCTGACACCATCCAGCAGAATGCTGCGTTCGGCATCAATGCCGCGCGAGGAAACGGAACAATAGACAAAGCGCAGACGATACCAGCCATCCTCCGGAACGTTCAGCTCATAGGAAACAACGCTGTCCTCCTGCGTCAGGAGGACGTTTTGACGGCCTTCATACGCGCAGATTTCTGCACCTGAGATTTCAGCGGGATTGTTCAATTCCACATCAAGTCGAAGCTGCGGATATGCTGCATCCCTGTTTTCATGCAGATACCCGGAGTAAGTCCCGCTGCGCGATATTTCCCCGACATCCGTACTCAAATCCAGACCGGCATATTTTTCCGAATAGTTCTCTTCTCCGGAATTTGCCCACCAAAAAATCAGCGCAGCCAATGCTGCCAGCGCAGCAATAAGGAGAATCCAGGAAAGGATCCTTTTTTTAACATGGTTTGTCATGACCGTTCCCTCGCTCCGATTTTCTTTCTGCTTACCATGATACCGTTGCGCACATGGAGCGTCAATTTCATTTTCTTTGGGGAATTTTCCATGCTTTTCGACAACCAAATGGACCTTCCCGGCACAGGACAGCGGCAGAATGCTGCGCTTTGCTTGCCGACCAATTCGTCGTATCAGCATGAGATGGAGCCATTGTAGCAAGAATTTGCGCATTTGTCACTCAAAATGCTCAAAAAAGGCGGTGCACATGGAGTGCACCGGCAGCCGGTATGGAACGACGGAGAGAAAAACGAATACCGCAGGATTGGGGAATAGAAACGAAAAAAGGACGCTGTATCCAGCATTTGCTGAATACAGCGTCCCATTTTGTTGTTGGTTCTGCCCGACAGGGACTCAGATTGTAAGCTCAGCTTAAAACTGCTTTACAAGCACCTGCCGAGGCAGCCGCCTCTGCTTTGCGGGATTACTTGTTAGCCTTGGACTTCTTCTTGCCGAAGAAGACTGCAAGGACGGTGCCCGCGCTGAGAATCATCAGGGAGACCCAGAGCATCAGGCTGCTTTCGTCGCCGGTCTTCGGGGCATTGCCTGCGGGAAGAACAGTGACGGTGAGGGTGGTTTTGTTGCCGGCCTCGTCAATGACTTCAAGTATCTGCTTGCCGGTTGCCGGGGTGATCTTCAAGCCGTTGTTGCTGTCAAGCTTGACGGGTTTGCCGTTCAGCGTGACGCTCTTGAGGTAGAGCTCGTTGATCGTGACATTGATCGGGCCGTAGTAGGTCTTGCCGTTCTCTGCGCCGACGATCACGGGGGCGGTAGCATCCAGCACGATGCCATCGGAGGACAGCCAGGTCACATTGCCAGCCTTGTCAGTCAGCTTTGCATAGACGATGAACTTTCCGTCCGGCTTGATTTCAAAGGCTTCGGTGTAGGCGGTGAGCTCCTTATCCTCCAACTCCTGTTTGGTGAGCGGAGCCTTGGCCGGATTCACGTCTACGTAGTACTCGATTGCGACATCCAGGCCGCTGTCGTCCTCTGCCGTCACGGTAACGGTCTGCTTTTCATTGTAGTACAGGCCGAAGGTGATGACTGTGAGGAACTTATCCCATGCGCTCTTGCCGACCGTGATCTTGCCGCTGGGAGCGGTGGTATCCGCAGCACAGACAACGTCGGCGCGATTGCGGATGCGGATGCGCTGCGCGACAGGCGTGCCGTCCTCCAGGACAAAGGTGTCGTCGTAGGAAGCAAGACCGGTGGCGACCACGTGGCAGCCGACGACTGCGTTCTTCACATCTTCGGCGGTGGTGATGTAGCCATCAATGAAGATGCGGGCTTCCTTACCGGAGGCATCCTTGACCATGATGGTCTGGAGCAGGCCATTGGAGTACTCGATCTTCGTTGCGATACCTTCGACAGTAACAAGGCTGCCGAGATAGCCCTGATTTTCAAGCTCCGCTGCGGTGACCTTCTTCGGCTCGACCGGCGTTTCCTCGCCGATCTTCTCAATGGAGGTAACGGCGATCTGGCGCTCGCCCTGATAGGAGCTGGTCTTGCCGGTGATGCGAACCTTGTCGCCGATCTTGAAGTTGCCGGCAACGGGGAAGGCGTTGATACCGGCGGTTTCGTCCTGCACATAGATGCAGTCGAAGAACGCGGTGTCCTTGTCATAACCGGAGGCATTGGAGGTCACAATACCCTCGATGGTGTACTTGACGCCCTCTTCTTCCTCCGCCTGCACCTCGGCAATCGGGGTGACCTTGATGGGGTTGAGGTACTTGATCAGGTTTTCACAGATCTTGTAGTTGGAGTAATTCTTCTCAGCGCCGTTGTCGCTGATGGTTGCCTGCACTTCGAAGTTCGACATGAAGGCCGCGCCGGAAACGACAATCAGGCCCTTACCGTCGAGCTGCTCGGAGGCCATGACCATCAGACGGTCGTCGCCTTTCTTGAAGGTGTACTTCGGGATGCCGGCGCCGCCGAGGCCATCCGCATCCACGTCCTTGGAATAGGTCGTTGCATGGCCGTAGACAACGGGGGAAACGGTGGAGGGCAGGGTGGAGGTTGCCGTGCCGTTTGCATCCACAGCATAGATACTTGCGCCGCCGTAGTGGCTGAAGCGCTCAGTATAGAGCTTGTCATAGGGGTGCTCTGCGTCGACTTCCACACGATCCATCAGGAAGCTATCCATGTTGTAATCGCTGAAGTACAGACGCCACGGATCCACGCCATCGGCCGCGCTGCGGACATCGTCATAGGTGGCATCGTCCGAGATGCGGAGGCTGGAGCCGAGTGCTGTGAGTACGTCATTCTGCGTGGCAGCCATGTGCTTGATGGCGGGGTTGTTCTTGATCACGTCATAGTTTTCGTAGTTATCCGACCAGCCGGCCAGCACCACGGTGCCGCCCTTGGCGTTGAATTCCTTGATTGCTGCGAGCTCCGCTTCGCTGTAGGTCCTGGGATCCTTCTGCGCAGCTTCCAGACGGCGGGACGGGGCGGTGAGAATGAGGGCCTTGAACTTCTCGTTGGAGCAGGCATTGATCAGATCCGCGCTGGTTTTGAGTTCCACGGTGCGGACGGAATACTGGGCAGCAAGGTTGCCGAAGTTGCCCATGGAATCCTTGTAGTTGCCTGCAACATACTCATTGTAGTGCGAGGCATCGATGCCGATATAGACCAGAGAATCCGCATTCAGGACATCCAGCTCGATCTGCTTGGTGAAGGTGTATTCCTTGCCATCCTGCACGACGACCGCTGTGACGGTGATGGCAGTAACCTTCGCCTTGGTGGGAGTCCAGTTGAAGGTAATGTCCTGCGTGCTGCTTGCCGGGATGGCGTGCCCGGTTGTGTCAGTGCCGATGACCTCGGAGCCGATGGTGTAGGTCAGGGACTTGACGGTTGCATCCTTCGCCTCGCTGTTGAACAGCGTGGTCGTGAGGGTGAGCTCTTCATTCGTGACGGGGGTGGAGGTGCCGCAGACAAAGTTGGAGATGCCCAGCTTCAGGGTTTCGCCGACCCAGACAGGAGCGGTCACAGCCAGATCACCGTCGCCCTCGGTGACGCGGATGAAGTAGTAGCTGTAGTCGGGATCCAGCTCGCAGGTGAGGTTGCCGGTGGCAAGGTCTGCGGGATTGTCCCAGGTGTAGATGGTCTTGCCGGAGTTGACGATAACTTCCACCTTGGTGATGCTGTCGGTCTTATCCGGATCGTAGACGGAAACAGCGATGTTCAGCTTCTCGGGAACCTCGGAAATGATGCTGCCCAGCATCTGACCGTTGACGGTGTAGTTGATTTCCAGGTTCTTATCCTCGGTGGCGTAGACGCGGCGGGCGCGGATGGCATTGTAGAGACCCTGCTCGGAGAAATCATCGGTGAGGATGACGTCACGGGCGGAGTTTGCGTTGCCCCATTTGCCCTTGTGGTTGTCCTGGTTGTTGGACGGAGCGACGTGCCAGCCCTTATCCAGCGCAACGATGTACTGCTCGTAGCTGGGATAGTAGCCGCCTGCGCCGATCTGACCCTCGCCGTTGCCGACTTCGACCAGATACATACGGGTGTCGATCACGGCATCCCAGTAGGCAAAGTCGGAGAAGGTGCCGAAGGTGGTGCCGGGATGGTTGAACTGGCTGATGGTGTCGATGCCCTCTTTCTGGCTCAGCAGGGCGTAATAGGCCTTCATGCCGGCGTCAGAGGTCTTGTTGTTCAGTGTGGCGTTGTTGCGGGAAACCACACCGGGGGTATTGAAGGTGTTGATATGGCCGGGGCCGCCGGACCATGTCATTTCAAAGCCGCCGAGTGCAACCATGGAACCGGAGTTTGCGGCATTGAAATCCGCAATGGTCTTCTTATAGGTTGCCCAACTGTGCTTTTCATCGGAGTCCTTCACGAGCGTGGTGTCGTACATGGCTGCTTCGACGTTCGGGGTATTCTTGGTGTCGAAGTAGTTGGAGTGATCGGTGAAGGCAACGAACTGGACGTTGTCCTGCTCGCTGATGTTCTTGATATACTGCAGTGCGCTTTCCAGCGTGCCGGAGCCGTCGGAATACTGCGTATGGGAGTGGAGCTGACCGAAGTAGAGCTGGAACTTGGCTTCACCGACGGTAAAGGACCAGGTCTTGGTGACGGACTTGCTGTCCTTGCGGGTCACGGTCAGGGTAACGGTCTTGCGGCCGTCTTCCAAATCCTTGACAGGCTTGTAGCTGACCTTGCCGTTTTCGTAGGTGTGGGCGACCACAACATCGTCGAGCTTCAGCTCGATGGTGGGGTTCTCACCTGCGTTGATTACGTCAGCAGAGATCTCCGGACGCTTGTTGTCCTTCGTCTGCTCGCCCTGATGCGGGGTGATGTTGTCAATGACGGGCTCGTCTTTGATGGTGACCTTGTAGGAGGCCTTTGCCTCGTTGCCCTTGGTATCCTTGAAGGCAAAGGTCAGAATCAGGTAGTTGCCCTTCTGAGCAGCCTTTGCGATATCCTCAGCCCACACGGTGATGTGAGCCTTGCCCTTGCCGGAAACAAAACCGTCCAGAACCTCGACATCGGTGTCGCTCTGCAACTCGCTGATGCCGGGAATGTAGGAGCCGTCAGCGAGCTTGATGCTGTATTCCGTCCAAGGGTCGTCGATCGGATAGATCGTGTCGATGTCGAGCTCAAACTCATAGTTCAGACCGACATAGGCGTCAAGCATGACCTCCGGGAAGGTGATGGCAGGCTTGATGACCAGACCGCCGTCAACATTCACACCCTCTGCAACCGGATAGAAGAAGAAGGAGAAGATGGTGTAGTCGGTAACGTTGTACATGCTGTAGGATTTGTAGCTGTCGTTGTAGTATTCCAGCCACTGGCTATGGCCGCTGAACTTTGCCGTGCGGCTTTCCATTTCAAAGCCGCCCACGCCGCCGGAGCAGGTGCGGACCAGCCAGTCGGCATCCTTCTCGGTAACGCCCTCTTCGGAGAAGTCCTTGGAATAGAAGGCGTTGCTGCCGGTGCCGTTGGAGCAGAGATAGCCGTAGGCTTCGCTCTTAAAGCGGTAGTAGTCGCCGTTTCTTTCCACGGTGAAGATGACTGCGCCGTTGCCGGGGATGGCCTTTTCATTTTCAATCGTGGCTGCGACATTTGCAATACTCTTGCTGTCGTTTTCGGCAGCCAGAACGCCCTTGGCATTCTGGTTGTAGATGACGAACTTGTCGCCGGGCTGCGGCAGATTGCCGGCAGGAGGCGTGGGATTGTCCTCATCTGCAACAAGATAGAACTGCTGCGCGAAGAGCGCTTCGTTATTGCCGATAGAGCCGTAGCTGCTCCAGTTGTTCTTATCGGAGAACCATTCAAGGTAGCTGCTGCGAGCCTTGTTTTTGATGTAGTAGCAGCCGTCCGTTTTGGCGGCGCTGACTTCCCAGGCGGTGTTTGCCTTGTCCAGCGGGGTGCTGGAGAACTGAGTATCCATGGAGAGCTTTTTGCCCTCGGAGGTGGAGAAAGTGTAGGTGCCGTCTGCATTGACGCCGACCGTCCAGATATCGGCCTTGGTATAGCCGGAGAGTTTGCCATCCGTCAGAGTAACGTCGGTGCCCTTGTTATAGAAACCGGAATACTCGGTGGACAGGGCTTTCAGGTTGGCAGGGTTGAACACAACGACCTTGTCGCCGTCGGAGAGCCTGGTGACGATGCCGCTCTTGCGGATCTTATAGAAAGCCTGTGCAAAGAGCGCTTCATTATTACCGATAGAGCCGTAGCTGCTCCAGTTGTTCTTATCGGAGAACCATTCAAGGTAGCTGCTGCGAGCCTTGTTTTTGATGTAGTAGCAGCCGTCCGTTTTGGCGGCGCTGACTTCCCAGGCGGTGTTTGCCTTGTCCAGCGGGGTGCTGGAGAACTGAGTATCCATGGAGAGCTTTTTGCCCTCTGAGGTGGAGAAGGTATAGCTTCCGTCTGCATTGACGCCGACCGTCCAGATGTCGGCATCGGTGTAGCCGGAGAGCTTGCCGTCTGCCAGAGTAACGTCGGTACCCTTATTATAGAAACCGGAATACTCGGTGGACAGAGCTTTCAGGTTGGCGGGATTGTAGATCACGACCTGATCGCCGTCAGCCAGAGGCGCGGCAACAGGCCCGGGACCGGGCTCGGGTTCGGGCTCGGGATCCTTGGGCAGATCCTTTTCGGCAACATAATAGAACTGCTGCTCAAAAGCGTCGCCCGTGCCGGTATATGCACTCCAAGTGCCCATGTCGGTGCGATACTGCATACGATACTTGTCTGTACGCGTAGCATTGTCGATGTAGAAATAGCCGTCCTTGGCTTCCACAGCGGTGATTTTCCATGCAGCGTTGGGTTTATCCAACGGGGTGCTGGTAAAGCTCGTGTCCATGGAGAGCTTCTTGCCGTCCGCGGTGGCGATCGTGTAGGTGCCGTCCTCTTCGTTCTTGGTCAGCGTCCACAGATCGACATCCTTGAAGCCTTTCAGTTTGCCGTCGGTCAAAGTGACTTCATTTGCTGTGTTGTAGAAGCCGCTATACTCCGTGGAAAGCGTTCTCAGGTTTGCAGTATTGAAGATGACGACCTTGTCGCCCTCCTGAAGGGTGGTCAGGTCCGTAACAATGCCGCTTTCACGAGCGGGGGCGACATTGAGTTTCCAGAAATCGACGGATTGATCGGCAATATTGCTGTTGGCTCCGTTGTTCGTATAGCATCGGAAGTCAGCATTGTTATAAACACCCAGATAGCGGCTGGTGTTTTTGCTGTCCTTTGCGGTCAGGTAAGAGCCGGCAAGAGACCAGATCGCACCGGTAGGGTTCTGCGGATTGCCGATTCTCACGCCGTTGTTTGTGGCTGTCACATAAAGGAATTCGCCGCTGGCGTTTTTGATATGGTAACCGCCCTCGGTTGCGGTGACTGCCCAGCCATCGCTGCCGGAGGTTTCCAGCTTGCCACTCTTGACCGTAGCAGATGCAACCAACGGCTGCTTATCGGCTGTTGTAGGCAGAAGCCATGTGGTACTGCCCTTGGTCATAGTGATGGCGATGGTGTCAGATTTCTTGATGTCGGTCAGCGCGATCTTTGTCCAGGTCGCCGCTTCCGGCGCAGCAACTGCCGACAGAGGTAGCATGGCAACAACCATGACCACGGCCAGCAGCAGCGCAAGGAATCTGCCAAATATGCCTGTTTTCATGTAAATTCCTCCTTCGTTTTCCCCGGTGGAAATGCCCGTATGGGACGGACTGCGCCGTCTGACGGCGGCGCGGCGGCATCCCAAAATGGAGATTTCCCACTCTAGGTTATATTCAATGATACCATATTTTTACGAAAAAGAAAAGCTGTGCAATGTAAAAAACAGCTTTGGGTTATGTAAAAAAAGAAGACACGTTTTTGTATATATTGGACAAAGCGAGGGCGGCATTTTCCGCGGACTTGACTTTTTTGTCAGTTCTTGTTATGCTGAATCCGTGTTTTGATATTCCCGGCAAAGGAGCTGTGCCCATGAAAAAAATGAAAGTCCGCCGCAAGAGGACGTTCGGCCAATGGCTGCGGGAGAACCGCTGGTCGGTTCTGGTGCTTGCCGTCGCTGCGGTGCTGTTTGCCGTGGTGGGATATGCCGTCCGGCCGGAACCGGAGGAGGAGACCGACGCCGCGCACACCGTCTATGAAAACGGCAAGATTGTGCAGATCCTTTCTGACTCGACGGAGAAAGACGAACGCTCTGACGACGCTTATCGCGGCGAGCAGCTCATGCTCGTGGATGTCACCACCGGCGATTACGCCGGAAAGCAGCTTCAGGTTTACAACTACGTTGCGCCGATTTACGGCGTCCCGCTCAAGGCGGGAAACGGCGTCACCCTGCAAATCTCCGTTTATGAAAACGGCGACCTGCGCGCGACGGTGTTTGAATACAACCGCGAACCGGCTATCCTTCTTGTTGCAGCGCTTTTCCTTGTTGTGACCGTCCTCGTCGGCGGTAAAACCGGCGCGAAATCCCTGATCGGTCTGCTGGTCACGCTGGCCTGCCTGTTCTGGATTTTGCTTCCGCTTTTGATGAAGGGCGCGCCGACACTTTTGACGGTTTTCCTCGTGTGTGTATATGCAGCGGCGGTCTGCTTCGTACTGCTCGGTGGTGTGTCGCGCAAAACGGCCTGCGCCCTGCTCGGCACGGTACTGGGCATGGGCATCGCGCTCCTTTTCGGACTGCTTGCGCAGACGCTTGCAAAGGTGGACGGCCTGCGCAATTCCGAGGTTGAACCGCTTTTGCAGCTCCGGCAGGACGGCGTACCTCTGAAGCTCAGGGGGCTGCTGGTCGGAGGCGTCATCATCAGTGCCCTCGGCGCGGTTATGGACGTGGCAATGAGTATCTCATCTGCGCTCTCCGAGGTTCACGCGGTCAACCCCACGCTGAACCGCCGTCAGCTCTTTCGTTCCGGAATGAACATCGGCCGCGATATGGTCGGCACGATGACCAACACGCTGATTCTTGCCTTCTTCGGCAGCAGTTTTACACTGATTTTGTATCTGTATTCTCTCGGCTTGCAGCCGCATCAGCTTTTCAGCTCGGCTTATCTGGCAAGAGAGGTCATCAGTGGCATCTCCAGCAGCATCGGCGTGATTCTTTCCGTGCCGATCACGGCATTCATCAGTTCCATCCTGATGGCGAATGCAAAGCCGGAGCCGCGGGAGGGCGTGCAGCTCCCGCAAAAGAAAGAATAAACTACAAAACAAGGGCCGAACCCCGGCTCTTGTTTTTTATTCTCCTGATTGGTATAATGCTAATACTATATAAGTAGGGGGAAAACAGAATGCAGCAGCGGCGGGAAAAACTGCATTGGGGACTGCTACTGGCGGCAATGACGGCGGCGCTTGCGGTGCTGTTTTGGCTGTTTCCCCTGACGGGCGACGACTGGTATCGCGAGGGCCTGGGGCGAACCATCCATACGGCGGGCGATTTGTTCCGGGAAATTGTATTTCGCTGGAAAACGACAAACCCACGGATTTTAGGCAATCTTCTGGCCTATCTTTCCGGCAGCCGTCCCGTGCTGCGTGAAATTCTGCGGACAGGGATCGCGCTGTGTCTGATGATCTTTGCGGCGAAGGCGGCGGGCGTGCGCTCAAAGGCTGGATTTCTGCTGCTGGCTGCTGGCTGCTTTGCTCTGCCGCGTGAGATGTTCCGGCAGATCTATCCGTGGGCTGCGGGTTTTTTCAACTATGTTCCGCCGGCCGTGCTGCTGCTGGCTGCACTGTGGCTGCTGTTTTACGGCCTTGAGAAAAGGCGGGAATCACCGGGGCGCTGTGCCGCGCTTGGAGTGATGGCGTTTTCTGCACAGCTTTTTGTGGAAAATGATACGGTCTATTCCGTTTGTGCCGGAATTATTTTGCTGCTTTGGTGCCGAAAAGTACAAAAACGCTGGTCACCGGGGCTGCTGAGCTTTTTGACGGGAGCCGTGTTGGGCGCGGCACTGCTTTTTTCCTCGCCCAGCTATCGGATGGTCACACAGGTTGGGTCGGCTTACCAGATGGCGGGAGGGCTCTCCGGCCTGTGCGCGACGGCGCGGGAAAACCTGCCGGAGATTCTGCGCTTGCTCCTCTCAGACTGTCCGGTTGTCTATACCGGTCTGACAGCATCTGCGCTTGCACTGCTGCTGCGGACGCAGAAAAAGGCAGACATTCTTCCGGGGGCCGGCTTGGCGATCCCTGTCGTATGGTTTGCGGCGAAGCTGCCGGGGCAGGGCGCTGCAGCGGCAGTATGGTTTGCGTCGCTGGGATTCACTGTCCTGCGCCGTTTGGACGGTGCACAGCGGAGACGGGGAGGCTTTTTCCTGTGCAGCGCACTGGCGGCGGCCGCGCCGCTGGTCATCGTTACGCCCATCGGTCCGCGCTGCCTGTTTTTGAGCTATGTTTTTCTGCTGCTGACCGGCATGCAGCTTTTGCAGACGTTGGGACTGCGCGGCAGTGCCGTCTGGCAGAGAGTTGCGGCGGGGACGGCTGCACTTGGGGTCTTTGCGGGCTGTCTGTATCTGTTTTTGCCCATCCATACGGCGGAGCTGGTGCGCGAGGCAGCGGTTGCCGCTGCGATGGACGAAAAAAGAACGCAGATCGTCCTGCCGCAATTCCCGCACGCGGAGTATCTCTGGGATGCGGACACGCAGAAGCTCTGCCGCCGCTATTTTTATGAAGCGCCGGGCGATATTGAGTTTCTTTTTATTCCGGCAGAGGAGTGGGAGCCATGAGGAGCCGCCGGCAGTTTATTTGCCGCTGCGTTTTCTTCGCGATTGTGAGCCTGATTTACGCGGCGGTGTTTGTCCTGCTTGTCCGCAGCGGGTTGTACCAAATCGAAAACGCGCACAACGACCGCCTGTTTTCGGCGGATGATGTGTATTATGTAAACAAGTTTTTCTCGGCGGAAATGGACACCTCCCTGCGCATCATCAAACATCCGCTGCTGATCGTGCTGGGCTGGCTTATGACGCTGGCCGAGCAGGGACTCCTCGGCGCGGTCAGCTTGCAGACGCATTATATCCTGATCGTCGCAGGACAGTGCCTGATGACGATTGGGACAATTTACGCTCTTGACCGCATTTTTGAAACGCAGTACCGCATGAAAACCGGCTGCGCACTGCTGCTGTGCGGGATTTATGCGGCCTCGTTCAGCGTGCTGTTTTTTTGCTTTGTGGGGGAGAGCTACGCGCTTTCTGCGCTGCTGCTCGTGCTGAGCTTCTATTTCGCACGGCGCGGAAACGCACCTGTGACGGCACTGCTTGGAACGCTGGCCGCGGGAGTGACCGTGACGAACGGCGTTCTCTGGGCGGCGATCGTGCTGTTTTCCGGCGGCACATGGAAAAAACGCCTGCTGACGCTGGCAGGCGGGACAGCGGCTTTTTTTGTGCTGATTGCGGCCTCTCCGGTGCGGACGGTGTTCTTCCGAAATCTGATTTCCGGCGGGCTGAACAGTGTTCGGAATTATGGTGACCATTTCGGTTTTCTTCCGGCACTGCGCCGTGTGTTTTATGCCTTTTTCGGCTCGACAGGCTTTGTCATCTCGTTGCAGATGCAGTCACCTTTCGGCGACTTCGCAGGAGATGCGCTTTCCTTTGTGCCGTCCGCGTCCTGGCCGGTTACGGCTGCGGCAAGCGGCTTTTTTGCGCTGCTTGTATGGGCGACGGTCACGGCGCGGCGCGACCGTCGCCTCTGTGCGCCGCTTGCAGTGCTGGCACTGAACCTTCTGCTGCACGGACTGCTGCAATACGGCCTCAAGGAGGCGTTTCTCTATTCGCTGCACCACTATCCGGCGCAGCTTCTGATCGTCGGACTCCTGCTCTGCGGCAGCGCCCGGAGAAGAAAAACCGCCGTGCCGCTTTTGTGCGTCTACGGCGCGTGCCTGCTTGTATTGAATCTGCCGGGTTATGGGAGCATACTTCGTTTTCTCAGGGGGTGAAGCCATGAAACAACGCCTGCGGCTGCTGCGGCCGGCGCATTGCCTGAAAAATATCCTGGTGCTGCTGCCGCTGATCTTCAGCGGGCGTCTTTCTGACGGTGCGTCCGTGCGGCACGCGGTGTCAGCCTTCATATGCTTCTGTATGGTGGCTTCCGTGATCTATATTCTGAACGATCTCTGCGACCGTGAGGCCGACCGCCGCCATCCGTGCAAGTGTACCCGCCCGCTGGCAAGCGGCGCGGTACGGCCTGCCGAGGCGGGGTTGATCGCAGCGGCGCTTCTGGCGCTTGCGGCGGCGTTTGGCGTATGGGTGTGCTTTCCGGCAGACGCATGGCTGTGCCTCGGTGCGTACTTTCTGCTGAATCTTGCTTACAGTCTGGAACTGAAGAATGTTCCAATATTGGACGTTGCGCTTCTTGCCTGCGGCTTTCTTCTGCGCGTGCAGTTTGGCGCGGCGGTCATCGGTGTGCCGGTTTCAAGCTGGCTCTACCTGACCGTTCTGTTTTTCTCCTTTTATCTTGGCTTTGGAAAACGCCGGGGGGAGCTGGAGCAAGGGGGTGCCTCGCGCCGTGTGTTGGAATTCTATTCCGCCGCCTTTCTCGACCGGGCAATGCAGCTTTGCATGACGCTGGCGCTGGTGTTTTATTCTCTCTGGAGCGCCGGCGCCGGGATGGCCGGAGAACGGATGCTCTGGACGGTGCCCGCGGCGGTGTGTATCTGCCTGAGATACAGCCGTGCAGCCGACACGAACGGCGGCGACCCCGTGGAGGTGCTGCTGCATGACAGGATACTTCTCTGCATGGCGGCAGTCTTTGCGGCGCTGGTGCTGGCGCTGCTATATCTCTAGATGCCGATGTGTGAGACGGCAGGGAAACTGCCCTGTGCCGTCGCCGCAGATCAGGCGGTAAAGATGCACGAGATGGCGCCAGGTGTGCTTATCAACATGGCCGTCAGCCGGCAGACCTGCGCGCTTTTGCAGCCAGACAACGGCCTGCGCCGTCGCCGCGTCGTGCTTTCCGGTCATGGCGACGGGAGGAAGCCCGAGATAGAACCGGTCGAGCGCAATCAGAAGCGCCTGAATGATATACAGATGAATGTTTTCTTCCCCGCTGCGGATCACCTGCTCAGGTTGCAGGATGATTTGCAGCGGTTCTGCTTTTCCGCCGGTAACGAGGGCGTTGCGGTAGGCTGCTGCAAGTGCGTTCCATGTGGAAAGGTCAACTGTGCCCGTAACGGGCAGTCCGGCCCGGCGCTGAAATTCCGATACCGCTCGTCGCGTTTCTTCACCATAGATTCCGTCCGGAATGAGCGCGGTGCGGAAGGGCGTACCGGACAGGACGCGGCGCAGCATGATCTGAAGCGATTGTACCGGGCTGGCGCGCAGAGGAACGACCGGAATCATAGCATATCCCTCCTGTCGAAGTCGGAATCGCCGTACCGCAGCACCTGGCCGGGGAACTGTGTCAGGAAGGCAGTGTCGGCAGTGGTGAGCTTCTGCCCACTGTCCAAAATCAGACCGGCCGGAGCGGCTTCGTCCTCATCCTCCTGCGGCGCGCGGAAGCGGCTGGTTTCAAAGAATGTGCTTCGTTCGATTCCGGCGGTCTGGTCGTAGAGTGCATCCCAGGTGGCTTCATTGACAATCCCGTCCGGAGAAAGCCCGGCAAAGCGCTGAAAGGCTGCAACTGCGGTGCGCGTGTCGGCTCCGAAGATGCCGTCGATCGCAGGGGCGGGAACGCTGCTGATAAACTCTGCAACGACGCTGAGCATATATTGCAGTGCCCGAACGCTCTCCCCGCGCGAGCCTTCCTGCAAGGGTTCGCGGTACTGCCAGTTTACGGCGTAAAAGGTCTGACCCTGTGATTCCAGCTCTGCCAGATTATTTACACCGACATACAGACGCACGAGCTGATACCAGGTCGCCTTGCCGATGATCCCGTCGGCGCTGAGACTGAAAATGCGCTGGAAGGCGCGGACGGCGTTTTCTGTCTGCTTTCCGAAAATGCCGTCAATGGGATTGATCTTCGGAATGGCGGGATAATTCTGAGAGACACGATTCAGAATGACCTGCGCCTGCACGACGTTCGGCCCGCGGCTGCCCTCGCGCAGAGCCTCGCCCGGATAGGAGGGGCTGTAGCCGCGGATGGGCGCGTCTCGGACAATCTCAACGCTGTTGCCGTAGTAATTGCGCAGGATTTCCACGGAATTTGCCCCCTGCTGCGCGAGTGCCTGAGAGCCCCACTGACTCAGCCCTGCGCAGGTGACGGTCGTGCCGTTGCAGAACTTTGCAGCAAGCGGCTCCACAAAGCCCTGCTGCCGCAGATAGTCGTTGAAGATCTCGTCAACGATGCGCTCCACAGAGGCAAAGTAATTTCTCCCGTTGATAAATTTCTGGTCGATGGCTGTGGATGCGGTGATGTCAAAGTCGTAGCCGCGGCTGCGGTAGAACTCCGTGTAGACGCGGTTGAGCGCGAAGGAGATGATCGCCAGTATGTTTGCGATGAGGGCGCTTTCCTCCCATGTGGGATAGATCTCGCTGGAGGCGACGTTTTTGATGTAATCCGGGAAGGAGACCGTGACGTTCGCGGCATAGGCGTCCGGCGCGCCGAGATGCACCGTGATGGTTTCGGGAACGTAGGGAAGAACCGTCACCATAACGCCACCTACAGATTCTGCGGCGTGATGCGGAAAATCTCCGTCATATTGAAGACCTCCGGTTGCTCCGCAAGCGGAATCAGGGCGAAGTCCTGATCAGTCGTGACGCCGGGGAAAATCTGCACGCCCTCGACAATGATGCGCTCAAATTCCGGATGATCGGCGGTGATGTCCACGAGCGCAAAGGGAACGCCCGCGCCGGGTGACTGGCTTTCCGCAGCGTCGGGTGCCGGAAAGGAAAGCGGCTCGATGCGGCCGCTGTCGTCAGCGATGCGTACTGCCAGCAGTTCCGTTCCCTCCGGCCGCCGCTGCGTTACGGTGAAAGTCACTCCGGCGACCGGCAGCCGCGCCGCGGAGGTAAAACTGTGTATGCTGAGAAAACCGTTCATTGCCTGCTGCACCTCCAAAACAGTTCTGCCGATAGTATATGCCGCCGGACGGGGAAGTGTGCGCAGCGGGCATCAAAAACTGCCCGCTGCCGATATCATAAAAACCCCTTCATCTGGTCGATATTGGCCTGTTCGGTCTGAAGCAGGCGATTGGAAAGCCCGGACACCTTCGGGTCGAGCAGACCCATGGAGCGGATGTTCTGTACGCTCTTGATCATCCCGCGTGTGTTGCCCTGTAACATCAGCTCGGCGATCTTGGAGGTCGGGTCGTCGCTCATGCGCACCTTCATCTTCGCCGACATCGCCGAGCCGCAGCGCGCAAGGGGGCTGACACTTTTGACCCGCCCCTCGCGCTCACGCAGCAGACGGTCGGCCTCGGAATAAATATTCTCATATTCGGCAAGCTGGGAGCGCAGCGCTTCCCGCATCTCGTGATCCTCGGTTTCACTCAGCACGGTCCGGATTCCGTAGCAGCCCATCTGCGTGGTCTTACGGATGGAATTGAGCATGGAAATATCGTTCTGCATTAGCGGTCACCTCGGCAGTATTGTGCCACGGCAGCGGTGAAGTATGCGGGAAATTTGCGGGAGACGTTTTTTTGACAGATAGGATTGATTCTTTCTGCGGAATGTGCTAAGATGAATAGAAACTACGAAAAAATGAGGATATATCCGCGAAAGAGGCGTTTTGAATGATGAATGAAGCTGCTCCGCAAGCAAAAAAGAGAATGCTGTCCGGCATTAAGCCCTCCGGCGACCTGACGCTCGGTTCCTACCTGGGCGCAATTCGCAACTGGAAGGATCGCGCCGACGAGTTTGACTGCTACTATTTCATGGCCGACCTGCACGCCATTACCGTGCGGCAGAACCCTGCCGACCTGCGCCGCCGCTCTCTTGAGCAGCTTGCGCAGTACATTGCCTGCGGCCTTGACCCGGAGAAAAACGTGCTGTTTTTCCAGAGCCATGTGCACCAGCATGCGGAGCTGGGCTGGGTGCTCAACTGCTATGCCATGTTTGGCGAGCTGAGCCGTATGACACAGTTTAAGGATAAAAGCGCGAAAAATGCCGACAATATCAACGGCGGCCTGTTTACCTATCCGTCCCTGATGGCGGCGGACATTCTGCTGTATCAGGCGGATCTGGTGCCTGTGGGTGAGGATCAGAAGCAGCACGTCGAGCTGACGCGCAATATTGCCAAGCGCTTCAACGGTGTCTATGGCGACGTCTTTAAGCTGCCGGAGCCGTATATCCCCAAGGTCGGCGCGCGCATCATGAGCCTTGCCAATCCCGAGGCGAAGATGTCCAAGTCCGAAAACGAGGATCCCGGCCGCGTCTGCCTGATGGACAAGCCGGAGGACATCATGCGCCTGTTCAAGCGCGCTATCACCGACTGCGATGCCTGCGTGCGCTACGACCCGGAGAACAAAAAGGGCATCTCCAATCTGATGACGATCTACTCCGCCGCCACGGGCAGGAGCTTTGCCGAGATCGAAGCGGAGTTTGCGGGCCGCGGCTACGGCGACTTCAAGAAAGCTGTCGGAGAAGCCGTTGTAGAGCTGCTGCGTCCTATCCGCGAGGAGGCTGCACGCCTGCTGGCGGATAAAGCCTACTTGCAGTCCATCTATGAGGCCGGTGCACAGAAGGCATCGTTCATTGCGGAAAAGACACTCCGTAAGGTGTATAAAAAGGTAGGCTTCGTCGCCCGCTGACAGAGCAAAGAGGAATTACGGAATGATTTTGGAGCCGAGTTTTATTCTGCGGGTCGGTCTTGCGCTTCTGAGCGCAGCGGTGCTCTCCTTTGCGGTGACGCCGCTGGTGAAGCTGCTTGCACAGAAGGTGGGCGCGATGGACGTCCCCACCGACGGCCGCAGGATGCATCACCACCCCATCCCGCGCATGGGCGGCCTCGCAATTTTTATCGCATTTCTGATCAGTGTGCTGATTTTTGCTTTCCCGGAGATCAATCGTGAGGTTCGCGGCATTCTTCTGGGTGCGGTCATCATTGTGATTCTGGGCGTTCTGGATGATATTATCACCCTGCACGCCGGCCTGAAATTCGTTGTGCAGATCATGGCTGCGGTGCTCGTGGTGCTGCATGGGTGCCGCATTGAGCATTTCATGGGACTGCGCTTTGCCGGTTGGCTGTCCTATCCCGTAAGTGTCATCTGGATTGTCGCAATCACAAACGCCGTGAACTTTATCGACGGGCTGGACGGGCTGGCTGCGGGCGTTTCCGCAATCTCTGCGGGTGCGATGCTCGTTGTGGCGCTGCTGGTCGGGGATTTTATGTCGGCCGTGATGCTGGCTGCCATCGTCGGCGCCTGTGTGGGTTTTATCCCCTACAACTTCAACCCGGCAAAGATCTTTATGGGGGATACCGGCTCGACTTTTTTGGGATTCATGCTCTCGACGATCTCCATCTACGGCCTGTTTAAGATGTATGCGATTATCTCCTTTGCCGTGCCGTTCCTGGTGCTGGGGCTGCCGATTTTTGACATCTGTTTTGCGGTCGTGCGCAGAGTTTCCCATGGACAGAGCCCCATGCATGCCGACCGGGGACATGTGCATCACCGCCTGATCGACATGGGCTTCAGCCAGAAGCAGGCGGTTGCGATCTCCTATATGCTTTCGGCAATTCTGGGCATGGCAGCAGTCGTACTGGCCAACGACGGCGAAACGCAGGTGCTGATTTTCCTTGCGGCGGTAGTCGTCGTGGGAGCAATCGGCTTCTGGGTCATCTTTGGCCACAGGCATAAGGAAGAAAAGAAAGACAACGCGGTTTCCGTACCGCAGAAAGAAGAACAAACGGAGGAAACAGATGAAAAAGATTAAAGTCATGTCTGTATTCGGCACACGCCCGGAGGCCATTAAGATGGCACCCCTGGTCAAGATGCTGGCGGAAAGAGAGAACATCGAAAGCATCTGCTGTCTGACGGGACAGCATCGGGAAATGCTGGACTCCGTGATGAGTATTTTCCGGCTGAAGGGCGACTACGACCTCAATATCATGCAGAAACAGCAGACACTTTCTTCCATCACCACGCGCACCATCCTCGGCATGGACGGCGTTCTGGATGAGGCGCAGCCGGATCTCGTCCTGGTACATGGTGATACCTCTACGACTTTCGCCGGCGCACTGTCGGCGTTTTACCACAAGGTACCGGTGGGACACGTGGAGGCCGGGCTGCGCACTTATGACAAGTATTCCCCCTTCCCGGAGGAGATGAACCGCACGCTTGTGGGCGATCTTGCTACGCTGCATTTTTCTCCGACGGCCGCCAATGCCGCAAATCTGCGCCGCGAAGCGGTGCAGGGCGAGATTTTTATCACCGGCAACACAGTCATCGACGCGATGAAGACGACCGTCCGCGACGATTACCGCTTCTCCACGCAGGAACTGAACGATCTGGATTTTGCAAACCGGCGCGTGATCGTTCTGACCTGCCACCGCCGCGAGAACTACGGCCAGCCCATGCATGATATTCTCAGCGCTGTGCGTGAGGTCGTCCTGCGGCATGAAGATGTTGAGGTCGTTTATCCCGTGCATCTGAGCCCTGCGGTGCGCCAGTGCGCGCAGGAGGAGCTGGGCGGTGTCGAGCGTGTTCATTTGATCGACCCCGTGGATGTTGAAGAGATGCACAACCTCATGGCACGCTGCTATTTTGTTATGACGGATTCCGGCGGCCTACAGGAAGAGGCGCCTGCTCTGGGTAAGCCGGTGCTTGTCCTGCGTCGTGAAACGGAGCGTCCGGAGGCTGTGACCGCAGGGACGGTCAAGCTGGCCGGTGTAGAGCATGATAAAATTGTGGAAATGGCCTGCGAGCTGCTGGAAAACCCGGAGAGCTACACGGCTATGGCTCATGCGGTCAACCCTTACGGCGACGGCAATGCCTGCGAGCGTATCGCCGACGCGATTGAATGGCACTTCGGCCTGCGAGCGGAAAAGCCTGCGGATTTTTCTGCGAACTAAGTTGGAGGAAGAGAAGGTCCGCCCGGCGCTTTTGCGCCGGGCGGACCGCTTTTATTGCAAGAAAAGAAAAATTGCCAGCGTGAGCGCGACCGACTGCGAATCTTCGTTTCCGTCTGAGAGCAGCAGAAGCAGGATCAAAAGCAGCAGAAGATCGCCCCGGTCCGCCCCCGGCAGCAGCTTGTCAAGAAACGGAAGCCGCAGGCAGGCTTCCGCCAGAGGTGCGGTCTGCGGCGGGCAGGACGGCGGTTCAGGCTGCGGAGAAGCGGAGGACTGCGGCGGAGTCTCCTGCGGACGGCGCTCCGGCTGCGGGATCTGCCTGCGCTGGTATTGCCCGCCGGGACCGGGGGAATAACGATTATACATTTTTGTCCCCCTTTCCCGGGAAACCGCCGTAGCTTTTCAGAGCAAAGCCGGCAAGCTGTGACAGCTTCGCGATGCGCAGTGCCTCATCAATTTTTGCCTGACGTTCCGGCGCAAGATAGGGCTTCAGCGCGCATAAAAGCGCTTCCTGCCGTTTGTCCGTGTGCTGCGCCTGCTGCATCAGCCGCAGGATGCCCTTGACAAACGCATCGTCCGGCGGCGGTGCAGGCGGCGGTTCCGGAGGCGCATGGGGCGGCGCGGAACTGCCGCCGAGCGATTGAGCGAGATTCATGATCTTTGCCATGCTGTCCGGGTCACTCAGGATCTGGTTCAGTTTATCCTCGAAGCCCTCCGTGCCGTCCACCTACTTTCGATTGATTTTTTTCAGAAGCTCTGCGGCCTCCGGCGTAGAAAGCGCGGGACGAAGCGCCTCCTGTGCGCCTGAAACATTGCCCTTCCGGAATTCCTCTGCGGCTCTGCGCAGCCCTTTCCCACCGTCCTGCGACAGAAGTTCCATCAACCGTCTGCCTTCTTCGGAGGCGAAGAACTGCTGCGCCTGTGCAGGGGTGGGGATTCCTTCCGTTTTCATACCTGTCTGCCTCCTTTGCCTGACGCTTGCAGCCGCTTGACTGGTCTGCTATAATATATGCACGACAGTTTGGGAAGGTGACGCAATGAAGCTGCTGATTCTCTCGGATTCGCACCGGGAGTTGGAATACATGCGCGACGCCGTTCGGCGCGAACGGCCGGACGCGGTCATCCATCTGGGCGACCTGGTGCCGGATGCGGACCGGCTGGCGGAGGAATTTCTAGGCCTGCCCGTGCTGAGTGTGCGCGGAAACTGTGATTTTTCCCAGCCGGCACGTGCAGAGGAGCTGCTGCGCACCTTTGAGGGCGTGAAGATCTTCGGCGTTCACGGACATCGCTACCACGTCAAGCAAACACTTTTGCATGCAGAGCTGGCAGCGCGTCAGCGCGAAGCGGACGTGCTGCTGTTTGGGCATACACATTGCCCCTACTGTGAATGCTATAACGGCCTGTGGATGCTCAATCCCGGCGCATGCAGCGGCCGCGCACCGAGCTACGGCGTGGTGCAGATTGAAAACGGCAAAATAAACTGCCGCGTAACGGATATGTACGCGGCGAAAGTAAAGGCGGGAGTCCTATGATATTGGCAATCGACATCGGAAATACCAACATTGTGCTCGGCGGGCTGGAGGGAGAGAAAATTCTCTTTGAGGCACGGATGGCAACCGATCTCATCAAAACCTCGGATCAGTACTGCGCGGAGCTGAAAAATATGCTGGCGCTGTTTGAAGTCGCGCCCGAATCCGTCAGCGGAAGCATCATTTCCTCGGTTGTGCCGCCGGTGCTGAATTCTGTCAAGACGGCCATCCGCAAGCTGACGGGGAAGGCGTGTCTTGTTGTCGGCCCCGGTATCCGCACGGGACTGAACATCCGCATGGAAAATCCGACGGAGGTCGGAAGCGACCTGATCGTTGCGGCGGTTGCAGCGATTGCGGAATACGGCGCACCGCTTCTGCTGGTGGATATGGGAACTGCCACGACCATTACGGCAGTGGATGAAACCGGCGCCTTTGTCGGCGGGTGCATCTGTCCGGGCGTGAAGATCTCCATGGAGGCGCTGACCGGCCGGACGGCGCAGCTTCCGGGCATCAGTCTGGACGAGCCGCAGAAGGCCATTGGCAAGAATACCCGGGATTGTATGCGCAGCGGAATCATGTTCGGCGCGGCAGCTATGCTGGACGGCCTGCTGGACCGCATGGAGGCAGAGCTGGGGACGCCGGTCAAAGTGGTTGCGACGGGCGGTATTTCCCGCTTTGTCATCCCACTCTGCAAGCGCGAACTGATTTATGACCGCAGTCTGATGCTCAAAGGCTTAGGCCTGCTCTACCGCAGAAACGCACACTAAACAGCCAGCAGCAGTGCAAGCAGCACAAGAACGCTCATTGCGCCGATGGCGAGCGTGACGACGGATTCCACAAAGGCGGCAATGCTGCCGAAGCGCTTCTTCCTGCGCACGGGACGGATGTATACCGGGGTGAGGTAGGGCGACAGGTCAATGACATTTTTCATGGCAGGCACTCCTTTTCTGTCCGGTGTTTCCCACCCGACAGGAACAGTATAACAAAGATGGTGTCCAAAAATCTGGACTTGGAGGTTATCGGAATGAAAGAATTTGAGTTTCCCTCTCTGAGCGGCGGAACGCTGCATGGCTATCGCTGGGAACCGGCGGGAGAACCGATTGCAGTCGTACAGATCATTCACGGCATTGCAGAGCATATGCTCCGCTACGACGAATTTGCACGTTTTCTCAATGACCATGGTGTGCTGGTCGTGGCGGAGGATCACATGGGACATGGCAAGTCCGAGGGTACCCGCCTGTATTTTTCCGGCGGCTGGGAGACGGCGGCCGAGGACTGCTATACGCTCCTGACGCGCACGCGGGAGGAATTTCCTGAACTGCCGTATTTTCTGTTCGGCCACAGCATGGGTTCCTTCCTGACGCGCACGATCCTCATCCGTCATCCGGATGCGCCTCTGGCTGGTGCGGTCATCTGCGGTACCGGATGGCAGCCGGCGGCGGCGCTGGCCGCAGGCCGGACGCTCTGCGCTGCGGAAAAACTCCGCGTTGGCGACACCGGACACAGCAAGCTCCTGACCACGCTGATGTTTGGTACCTACAACAATAAGTTCAAGCCGGTGCGCACACCGAACGACTGGATTTGCACGGATCCGGAGGTCGTCGACCGCTATACGGCCGACCCGCTCTGCGGCGGTGACGCAACGGTCGGCCTTGCACGGGAACTGCTTCGCGGACTGGGCTATATTCAGAAGCGCGGCAATCTGGAAAAGATGAATGCGAAGCTGCCGGTCTTCTTCATCGCTGGACAGTCCGATCCTGTCGGCAATATGGGAAAGGGCGTAAAAAAGACTGCCGGACATTTCCGCGAGGCGGGCGTGAAGGAGATCTATCTGCATCTCTATCCGGGACGGCACGAGATCCTTAACGAGCCGAATCGTGAGGAGGTCTATGCGGATGTATGGAAATTCCTTGCAAAAAAGATCTGAAAATAGTTACAAATTGTAAGAATTTTTTCCTTCACATCCTATAAAGCGACAACGAATGCTTGACGCCGGGGGACTTCTCTGCTACAATATGATTGACATAATTCCGACTGGTGGTGAAAGCATGAAACGAATTCTTGTCAGCGCGCTGCTGCTGATCTGTCTGATCGCAAGCCTGATTTTGCCTGCGCTTGCCGAGCCGGCGGTGCTTACGCTCAGCGCGGAGGGACTGGCGTTTTTGCAGGAGTTCGAAAGCGGAGCGACGGCGGCCTCTGTAAAACCACTGGAAACCGCAGTGAATTCTTTTGCAAAAGAAAAGAATCTCACGCTGTCGCAGCAGCAGTTTGACGCTTTGGTAAGCATCACTTATGATATTGGCTCCTACACGCTCTCTTATCGCTACGGCCAGACGGTCGCCAAAGGCGGCTACACAGATACCGAGCTTGCCAACGCATGGTGCGCCTGGGTCAAGATAAACGGCAGCTTTTCCGAGTCCCAGCTTCAAAGGCGCATCCGCGAGCTTCAGATTTTCCTCTACGGCGATTACAGCGGCAAAGAGAGCGAGCCGTCCTTCCGCTACCTGATTTTCAAGGGCAACGGCGGCGAACTGGACAGCAATACTGTCCTGACCTATCCGCTCGGGGAGGTCTACGGCGATTTGCCGACGGCGAGCCTGAGCGGGAAGTACTTCGCCGGATGGTTTACCGCCATTTCGGACGGAACACAGATACATAGCACCACGGTGGTTGCGGAAAACTATATGGTCTACGCCCGCTGGTCGGAAACCAAGCCGACCGAACCGACCGAGCCTACGGAACCGACCGAGCCAACCGAGCCGACAGAACCGGAAAAGCCGCCGCTGGTGCCGCCCACGCTCCGCACGAGCGAGGCTGGCGTGCAGTTCATCAAAAACCAGGAGGGCTTTATCCCCAAACCGGTGTGGGATTACCAGCAGTATTCCGTCGGCTATGGCTCGCGCTGCAACAAGGATGACTATCCTGACGGCATCACGCGGGAAGAGGCGGATTATCTGCTGCGCAAGATGCTGCATGAGGAGTTTGAGCCGAAGCTGGATGCGCTGGAGGCCAAGCGCGGCAAAGCGTTCAGCCAGCAGGAGTATGATGCGCTGATCAGCTTTACCTACAACCTCGGCGCCAGATGGATGAACGGCGGCTATAATATCTACCGCTATATCATGAACGGCGACTACTCCGAGATGGAGCTGGTCAATTGCTTCGGAAGCTGGATCAATGCCGGCGGCAAGTCCGTTGATGGCTTGGCTCGCCGCCGTATCGACGAGGTGAATCTCTACCTGAACGGGGTGTATTCCATCGGCAGTACGGCATATCTGTATGTCAAATTCCGCTTGAACAGCGACCCGGCTACAGTCGGTACAGAACCGGTTTATGACTATAACTACTATAAGCCCGGCGGCAGCTTCGGCACCCTGCCGAATGCAGGCCGTGACGGCTATCGCTTCATCGGCTGGTTTGAAAGAGCGAGCGGAGGACGGCAGTTCACTGCGGACAGTACGGTGCCGGCTTACGGCATCATGACGCTCTATGCGCACTGGGAGGATGACCTTCCCTTTACGGATGTTCCGAAGGATGCATGGTACTACCCGGCAGTGAAGGCAGTCTATGAAAAGGGTTGGACCAACGGCACCACGGCGACGACCTTTGAGCCGAACTATGGTTTTGCCCGCAGCATGATGGTCACTGTGCTCTATCGAATGGAAAATCAGCCTGCTGTCAGCACGCAGTCGCATTTTTCTGATGTGGGGCAGGGACGTTTCTATACTGCGCCCGTGGCGTGGGCCTATCAGTCCGGCCTGACCAAGGGCAATAATGACGGGACGACTTTCGGACCGGATGAATTCCAGACGCGCGAGCAGCTTGCCACCTTCGTCTATCGCTATGCACAGATGAAGGGGGAGGATGTTTCCGCAAGCTACGACCTGACGCAGCATCCGGACTACCAGAAAATGTCGCTGTTCTCCAATGCACCAATGCAGTGGGCGCTGTCGCACGGCTATCTGCGTGTGGATGACGACGGCAGCCTGCGCCCGCGCGAGGGCGCAACGCGCGCGGAGTCCGTGGACTTCATTGCGCGGTATATGGGCCTGATTGACCCGTATCCGACGAACTGACGGTTTGCAGGAAGAACCCTGCCGCGAATGAGCAGCACCCCATTTGTTAGACAAGTATGATATAATACTTGGTACTAAGAAATGGGGTGCTTTTGCGCCGAAGAAACCGAGGGAGGTTTTTTGGACACCTTTCCCGGTATAATGAGTACAGAAACACAAAAGGAGCTGTGGAGTATGTACATTCTTTGCGTTCGGGGACATTATGAAATCTATCGTGCGGACGGTGCATTTTATTGCTCGGCGGACACGAGAGGAGAAGCCTTGGAGGAGATCGAAGAATGGGAGAGAGAAACTACCGCCTGACACTGGCCTATGACGGAACGCGCTACCGCGGCTGGCAGCGCCTGCCGCAGGCGGGAACCACGGTACAGGGGAAGCTGGAGGCAGTGCTGTCCGGCATTTTTGAAGTCCCCATTGAAGTGCAGGGCAGCGGCAGAACGGATGCGGGCGTACACGCCCGCGGACAGGTCGTCTCCTTTCATGCACCGGAGCGTCCGACCACGGCTCTGCTTTCCGAGCTTCGCCGTTACCTGCCGGAGGACATAGGGGCGCTTTCACTGGAATATGCGCCGCCGCGCTTCCATGCGCGCCTTTCCGCCAGGGAGAAAACCTATGTCTACCGTATCTGGAACAGTGCCGAACCGGATGTGTTTGAGCGGCGCTGGCGCGTGCAATATCCGCAGAAACTTGATTTGCAGGCCATGCGCAGGGGCGCGGCTCTGCTTCTCGGAACGCATGGTTTCCGTGCGTTTTGCGCGAATAAGCAGCTCAAAAAATCTTCCGTCCGCACCCTTCGCCGCTGCGAGATCGTGCAGGACGGACAGGAACTGCGGATTGAACTGACAGCGGACGGATTCTTGTATCATATGGCGCGCATCATCACCGGCACGCTTCTGGAGATCGGAGAGGGAAACCGCTCACCGGAGGAGATCCACACGCTTCTGGAGCGCCGTATTCGCGCCGAGGCCGGGCAGACCGCGCCGGCCAAGGGACTTTGCCTGATGGAGGTACGCTACGAATGAATGTGCAGATATTTGGGAAATCTAAGTGCTTTGACACGAAAAAAGCGGAGCGCTGGTTCAAGGAACGCCGGATCAAATTCCAAAGCATCGACCTGAAGCGATATGGAATGTCCAACGGTGAATTTGAAAGCGTTCTGCGCGCTGTCGGCGGCGTGGAAAACCTGATCGACCGGGACTCCAAGGATGCAGACATCGCATTGATGCGATATCTCGCCGATGTACGTGCAAAAGAGGACAAGCTTTTTGACCGACCGGAGCTGATGAAAACGCCCATTGTGCGCAACGGGAAAAAGGCAACGGTCGGTTATTGTCCGGAGGTCTGGAGCCAATGGCTGGAAAGCGAGAAGTGATGCGCATTACCGTTCCGCAGGAGGTGCGCGGGCTGCTAAGGCATCTGGAGGCGTGCGGCTTTTCAGCCTACGCCGTCGGTGGCTGCGTGCGCGACAGCCTACGTGGGGAGACACCGCAGGACTGGGATATCTGTACGAGCGCCAAGCCGCAGGAAACTGCGGCCTGTTTTGCTGCCGAACGTGTTATTTTGACGGGCGAGCGCTTCGGTACGGTCACGGTGCTGCATGATGGGCAGAGCTATGAGATCACGACTTTCCGCTCTGAATCCGGCTACTCCGACAGCCGCCACCCGGACGCGGTGGCTTTCCTGCCGGAGCTGCGCGGCGATCTGCTGCGCCGGGACTTTACCGTCAATGCAATGGCGGCGGATGCGGAGGGAAGGGTGATTGATCTCTTCGGTGGCCGGGAGGATTTGAAAACGGGAGTAATCCGCTGCGTCGGAGCGCCGGAGGATCGCTTTTCAGAAGACGCGCTGCGCATGCTGCGCGCACTTCGTTTTGCCTCGCGCCTTGGCTTTTCCATCGCGCCGGATACAGCGGCCGCCATCCATATGCAATGCGGACGGCTGGAGGCGGTTTCACGTGAACGCCTGCGCAAGGAGCTTTCCGGAATTCTGATCGGAGGCGATGCGGCGAAAGTTCTGGCAGAGTTTTCGGATGTCGCCTGCGTGCTGATTCCGGAGTTAAAGGATTGTATCGGTTTTATGCAGTACAATCCGCATCACGCAATGGACGTCTGGCAGCATACACTGCATGCTCTGGAAAACATTGAGCCGGAGGAACCGATGCGGCTTGCCGCGCTGCTGCATGATATTGCAAAGCCGGCGGTGTTCTGCTTTGACCGGAATCTGATCGGACATTTTCCGGGACACGCCGTTGCGGGTGCAGCAATGGCAGAGATAATTCTCAGACGGCTGCGCTATGATGCGGCGACCGTCCGTGAGGTGTCGGAGTTGGTGCGCGGGCATATGCTGGTGCTGCCGTCCACGGAAAAAGCGGCGCGCCGTCTGCTGGCGCAGGCCGGTCCGGAGGGGACGCGCAGGCTGCTGTGCCTGCACCGTGCTGACCGCATGGGGAAGGGAACGGAAAACACAGAAGCGCTGGAGGCACAGATTTGTGCGGCGCAGGCGCTTGTGCAGGAGGTACTGCGCCGCGAGAGCTGCTTTTCGCTGCGGCAGCTTGCTCTTTCCGGTCGGGAGCTTCTTGCACAGGGAATTCCGCAGGGGCCGGTAATCGGAGAGATTCTCCATGACATCCTGCGGCGCGTCATTTCCGGGGAGCTTCCGAATGATAAGGCGGTGCTTCTGAGAGAAGCTGTCGCTTTTGCACAAAAAAATAACTGTAAATAAAAACGGAATTGACATTTCCGACGATGTGGTGTACTATAAAAACGGTATCAACTTATCGGGAGGGCTTGGAATGGAAAACTACATCCTCAAGGGAAACCTCTGCTACAGTGAAGACCGGAATCACATCCGCATCGTGCCGAAGGGTTACCTTGTCTGCATTGACGGGAAAAGCGCCGGTGTGTTTGAAACACTTCCGGAGCGCTATGCTGCGCTTCCCGTTGCGGATTACGCAGACCGTCTGATCATTCCGGGATTGATTGATCTGCACATTCATGCGCCGCAGTTTGCTTTTCGCGGTCTCGGCATGGATATGGAGCTGCTGGATTGGCTGGATACATACACCTTTCCGGAGGAGTCCAAATATTCTCAAATGGAGTATGCACAGCGTGCCTATTCTCAGTTTGCCGCGCATTTGTACCGCAGCGCAACAACGCGCGCCGGTGTGTTTGCAACACTCCACCGGCCGGCAACGGAATTTCTGATGCGCGAGTTGGAAAACAGCGGCCTTATCAGCTATGTCGGCAAGGTGAACATGGACCGCAACAGCCCGGATTATCTGCGGGAGGAGAATGCCTGTACTGCGCTGGAGGATACGGAGCGCTGGATTTGCGAAACGAAGGATGCCTTTGCACATACGCATCCCATTTTGACGCCGCGCTTTATCCCCTCCTGCTCAGATGCGCTTTTGCAGGGGCTTGGGAAGCTGAGAGAGAAGTATGATCTGCCTGTGCAGTCTCATCTCTCAGAAAACTTCGGAGAGATCGCATGGGTTTCCGAACTGTGCCCGCAGGCAGAATTCTACGGCGATGCTTACGACAGCTTCGGACTTTTCGGCGGAGGCTACCGCTGTATCATGGCGCACTGCGTCCATTCCGGCGAGGCGGAAATCGAGCGGATGCGTGAAAACGGCGTATTCGTGGCGCATTCGCCCATGTCCAACGCGAATCTGGCCTCCGGTGTTGCGCCGGTGTCGAAGTATCTGGAGCGCGGCCTGACGGTCGGCCTGGCCTCTGATGTGGCGGGCGGAGAAACTGAGAACCTGTTCCGCGTGATGGCCGATGCCATCCGGGATTCCAAGCTGCGCTGGCGGCTGTTTGACCAGTCGGTTGCCCCCTTGACGGTCGATCAGGTGTTCTACATTGCGACGGCAGGCGGCGGCAGCTTCTTCGGCAAAGTCGGCAGCTTTGAAGAAGGGTATGAGCTGGATGCCGTGGTGCTGGATGATGCTGCGCTTGACCATCCGCAGGAGCTGACGCTGCGCGCCCGGTTGGAGCGCTGCATCTATCTTGCGGACGAGCGGCAGGTGTATGCCAAGTACGCAGCAGGAAGAAAAATCTTTTGATCGAAAAGTAAAAATAGTACGTAATGGAGGCGCCCGGCAGTTCATTTGAACTGCCGGGCGCCTGTACTGTATTCTATATGGCATATTGGCTGCAATAGATCTGGTAGTAGAAGCCCTTCTTTTCCAGCAACTCCGTGTGGGTGCCCTGCTCGACGATCCTGCCATGATCCAGCACCAGTATGAGGTCTGAATCGACGATGGTGGACAGACGGTGAGCGATGACAAAGCAGGTGCGGTCACGCATCAGGCGATCCATCGCCTTTTGCAGCAGTGCCTCCGTGCGGGTGTCGACATTGGAGGTGGCCTCGTCGAGGATCAGCAGCCGCCGGTCGGCGAGCATCGCGCGGGCAATGGTCAGAAGCTGCTTCTGGCCGCCGGAGAGATTCGTCATGTCGTCACCGACGACGGTGTCATATCCGGCCGGGAGCGTGCGAATGAAGTGGTCACAGTAGGCACGGTCACAGGCGGAGACAATCTCCTCGCGCGTCGCCCCTGGTCTGCCGTAGGCAACGTTTTCCGCGATGGTACCGCGAAAAAGCCAAGTATCCTGTAAAACCATGGCAAACTGGTCGCGCATTTCCTCACGGGAGAGCGTAGCGCAATCCACGCCGTCAATCAGGATGCGGCCGCGGTCCACGTCATAAAAGCGCATCAGCAGGTTGACGATTGTCGTCTTGCCCGCGCCGGTTGGCCCGACGATGGCGACGTTCTGGCCCTTCTTTACGTCGATGTTCAGATTCTGAATGAGCGGTGCAGATTTATCATAGGAAAAATCCACATGCTCAAAACGGATGCTGCCCTCGGCCTTTGCCGGAAGTTTTCCGTCGGCGTTTTCCTCCTCCGGAAGATCAAGCAGCTTGAATACGCGCCGCGCGGCGGCTTTTGCGTGCTGAAGATCACCGAAGCCTCCCGCGATCTGCTCCAGCGGAGCGGAAAACTGCTTGGCATACAGTAGGACGGTCACAACGACACCAACGCCGACGGCTCCGTTGGAGTGAACCACCAGCCAGCCACCGACCAGACAGATAGCAATATAGGCCAGCGCATTGGAAAAGGCAATGAGCGGGCGGACGATGGAGGAGGTGAAATTGGCGGTCGCCTCGGAAACGCGGCGGCGGTCATTGAGTGCGGCGTGCTTATCCTGCGTGTACTGCTCAAGATTGTAGGCCTTGGTGGTGGCGAAATTGGTGAAGGATTCTTCCACAAGGGAGTTCAGTTCACCGGCCTGCGTAAACATCCTGTAAAAATGCTTCTCACTTTTTGAAGAGATAAAAGAGGAGAGCAGGATGGACAGCGGCGTCAGTGCAATGACGATCAAACCCAGCCGCCAGTCCTCCAGAAGCATCATGACGGCAATGGCGAGGATCATCAGAAAGCCGGTCATCAGCGTGTCAACGATCTGATGCACGTAGTTGCCCATGGTGGACACGTCGTTTGTCATGCGCGACAGCACGTCGCCGACGGAGGTCTGATCGACATAACTGACAGGCAGCCGCCGGATTTTGTCCGAGATGCGGATGCGCAGATTGCAGGTAAAGTAGCGTGAAACGATTCTGTTCAGCAGGAGCATCTTGAAATAGGAGAGCAGGCCGTAAAGCACATAGACACCGAGCAGTGCCAGCAGGATCGGCAGCACGGATGCGAGAAGCTCACCTGTGAAGCTGCCTTCCCAGAAAGCATACAGATGATCAATGGCCCGGCCGAGGAGCTTCGGTCCGATCACTGCGCAGCAGATCAATCCGATGCACAGAAGGCAGGAAAGCGCCAGCCATTTCCAGATAGGTCTGGCTTCCAGTACGAGACGGCGGAGGATACTGTCCTGTTTCCGTTTCATTTTACATCGCCTCCTGTCTGGGAAGCGTAGATTTCCCGATAGATTCTGCAGCGGGTGAGGAGCTCCTCGTGCGTTCCGGCATCAACCAGACAGCCTTCATCCATGACGAAGATGCGGTCCGAACGCATGGCTGAGGTCACGCGCTGTGTCACAACGAGCTGCGTACAGCCGCGGATGGTTTCGTTCAGTGCACTGCGAAGCTTCTTTTCAGTCAGAAAATCGAGCGCGGAGAAGCTGTCGTCAAAGATATAGATCGGCGCCTTCTTGATGATGGCTCTTGCAATGGAGAGACGCTGCTTCTGACCGCCGGAGAGGTTTTTGCCCGCCTGCCGGATCTCATAGGCATAGCCGCTCTCGCAGGAGTCGATGAAGTCTGAAAGCTGCGCGATTTGCGCGGCCTGATGCAGCTCCTCCTCGCTTGCTTCGGGATTGCCCATGCGGATGTTTTCTTCTATGGTGCCGGTGTAGATTGCGGCGCCCTGCAGGACACTGCTGATGTTCCGGCGGAGCGTGTGTTTGCTTAGTTCCGTTGTGGGAATGCCATCGAGAAGCACTCGTCCCTGTGAAGGGTGACGGAAGCCGAGGAGAAGAGAGACAAGCGTTGTTTTGCCGCTGCCGGTGCCGCCGATAATGGAGACCTTCTGCCCGGCGCAGATGGAGAGAGAAACATGGCTGACGGCGTCCTCTGCGCCGCCGTAGGAGAAGGAAACGTCCTCAAAACGAATGTCACCGGAAAGCTCGGCGCTTCTGCCGACGGCGGGATCCGCCATGCCTTCCGCATCCATGATTTCGTTGATGCGTCCGGCAGCAATGCGTGCGTGAGGGAACATGATGATGGCAAAGGATGCCATGATTACGCCGTTCATGACCATGGTGACATACTGCGTAATGGCAAAAATGTCGCCTGCGCTCACGCGGCTCGTTCCGTGCACCATCTGAAGGCCGCCAAAATAGACGATCAGCACAATGGAAAGATTCAGAAGCAAGGTTGCGACGGGCAGCAGCGTTCCCATGGAGACATTGCTGCGAATGATATTTTCCGCCATGATGTGTGTCGCTTCTGCAATGCGCCCATGCTCGTGCACCTCGGAATTGAAAGCTCGGATAACGCGGATGCCGCGCAGGCGTTCGCGCATGATGCCGTTCTGCTTGTCAATGTACAGGTCGGATTTTCTCCACAGAGGCAGCACCTTCTTGCCTGCAAACCAGCCGCCCAGCAGAATCACGGGTATGAAGGCAAGCAGAATAAGCGACAGCTTGACATCCTTGCGCATGGACAGTACAACGCCGCCGATAAAGAGCATGGGGATGGTCGCCACGGTACCGCACAGCATGGAGGCAATCCATGACACGGTTTCCACGTCGTGTGTGGCGCGTGTGACCAGAGCCGCCGTGCCGAGCTGACCGAATTCCTCAAAGGAAAGCGTGTTGACTTTTTTGAAAATGTCCGCCCGCAGGTCGCCGCAGTAATTGGCAACGACCTCCGAGGAGATTTTCGTACCGAGCAGAATGCTGCCCAGAGAAACCGCTGCGACTGCCAGCATGAGCAGGCACGTGCGCAGAATGAAGGGGAAGTCCCCGGCGCGCACGCCGCGGTTCAGAATATCGGACATCAGCGTGGGCAGCAGGAGGTCGCACAGCGATGACAGCGATACCATCAGCGCAGCAAGAAGCAGCCTGCCCCAATAGGGTCTGAGATACTTAATAAAGCGTTTCATTATTTCCTTTCGTAGTAGCCTGCGCCGCAGAGCAGCTCAAAGCAGGTGTTCACTTCCTCGTCCGTAAAAAGCGCGTTGAACTTCGCACTGACTGCCAGTGCTTCCATGGAAAGCTCCGCCCGGCCGGCGCGCACCAGTGCGTCGAAGCCGTCTGAAGCACGGCTTCGACCGAAGTACCGCTTGGCGGTGGGAACGCCGCCGTATTTACTGATGTGCGATAAAGAAGTAATAGAAGTGTAAAAAATTTTGCCGTTCCTATCCGGCACTTGCG
>CABSBF010000002.1 GCA_902475855.1 uncultured Eubacteriales bacterium | reverse complement strand
GCATTCCCGGCGAGGCGTTTCAATGGTTTGATCACTTAGAGATGCTTAGATTTTGCAGTCGGCAGCGATACCTGCTTTTAGATTTTGCCTGGAGCAAATTGGAACTAAACCAAAAAAGCAACGTCATAATAATGCTTTAACAAGTATGCAACTCAGACTGGAGGAACTGATATGAAAAAACAAACTGCCATTCTGCTCTTGATCGTCTTGCTTGCGGCTGCGCTGCTTGCCGGCTGTGGCTCCTCAAAAGCAACCGTGAACGTGCAGTCGGTTGCAATGATTACCGGCTATGGCACTGCTGGCTCGTTCAACACTTGTGCAGGTATGGTCATCGCGCAGGATGAGATCAAAGTTGAACGCGACGAAAACCGAAAGGTCGCTGAGCTGAAGGTCACGGTTGGTCAGACCGTCAAGCAGGGTGAGGTGCTCTTTGTTTATGATATGGAGGAAACAAAGCTGACCATTGAAAAAGCCGAACTGGAGATTGAAAGCCTGAAAAATAATATCAGCGATTTCGACACCCGCGTTGCGCAGCTGCAAAAGGAAAAGGCAAATGCGCCTGCTTCCGACCAGCTTTCTTATACGGTGCAGATTCAGTCCCTTCAGGCAGATAAAAAGGAAGCCCAGTACAACCTGACCGTCAAGGAAAAAGAGCTGGAGAATATGAAAGCAACCTCCGAAAGCGGCGAGGTACTCTCTCCCATTGACGGGAAAGTGCAGACAATCAACGAAAACGGCGGCACAGACAATACCACCGGTCAGGCGCTTCCGTACATCGCACTGATTCAGGACGGCGACTACCGTGTCAAGGGCAAGATCAATGAGCTCAACCGCAGCGAATTCCACGAGGGTACGCGGGTAGTGGTTCGTTCCCGTGCCGACAGCAGCCAGACCTGGAGCGGCACCATCAGCAAGATCGACCAGAACAACCCGAGCAGTGGTAAGAACACCGGGTATTTCTACGGTGAAAACGACGATAGTACCACGTCCAGCAGCTATCCCTTCTATGTTTCTCTGGATTCGACGGATGGTCTTATGCTCGGGCAGCACGTCTATATTGAGCAGGATGCCGGGCAGAGCGAGACGGAGAGCGGACTTTGGCTTGACGCCTCTTATCTGGGCGGCACCGAGGAGGACGGCTTCTATGTCTGGGCTGCGGATAAGCATGACAAGCTTGAAAAGCGCAGCGTCAAGACCGGCAATTTCGATGCTGAGATGAACCGCTACCAGATTACGGACGGCCTGACGCCGGAGGACTATATTGCCTTCCCGGCGGACGATCTGGAAGCGGGGGCGCCCGTCGTAAAAAATGACACGAGCGATTCGCCTGTGGATGAGCCTTCCATGGAACCTGGAAACTTTGTAGACGACACCGATTCTCCCGAAGGCGGACTGGACATGGACGGAAGTGAAGGCAACGTAGTGTCTACACTGCAGCCCATTGGAGGATAAACCATGCTGGTAGAAATGAAGGACATCTGCAAGGACTACATGCAGGGAAGGGAAACCGTCCATATTCTGAAAAATATCAACTTGCAGGTCAATGAGGGCGACTATCTCGCTATCATGGGGCCGTCCGGCTCTGGCAAGACGACACTCATGAACTTGATTGGCTGCCTGGACGTACCGACAAGCGGGGAATACCTGCTCGCTGGTAAGAATCTGCACGGTGCGACGTCCAACGAGCTGGCTCAGGTTCGCAATGAGATGCTTGGCTTTGTGTTTCAGAGCTTTTACCTGCTTCCGAAAATGTCGGCAGTCGATAATGTGGCGCTGCCTCTGCTGTACGCAGGCGTGCCGAAGAAGGAGCGCCGGGAACGTGCGATCGAAGCACTCAGGCTTATGGGTCTGGGCGAACGTCTTGAGTTCCATCCGAACCAGCTCTCCGGCGGCCAGTGTCAACGTGTCGCCATCGCACGTGCCATCGTAGGAAAGCCTAAACTCCTGCTGGCAGACGAGCCGACAGGCGCATTGGACAGCGCCGCAGGTGAACAGATCATGGATATTTTTGATTCTCTGAATCAGAATGGCGCGACCATCATTATGATCACGCACGAGCGCTCCATCGCGGAACGTGCAAAGGAAATCCGGTTTATCCGCGACGGTATTCTGTCAGAAGCGGAGAAGGGCAGGAACGCACAATGACAAAGAAAACAAAAACGATTCTGATTTCCGCCGTCAGCGCGGTGCTGGTTGTGGCAATCCTGATCGGCCTCCTGTGGTATCTCGGCAGGAACAACGATCCTGTGAAGGTTCTGCCGGTCAGTATGCACAGCACATCCTATATGGGCAACGAAACCCAGAGTGGCGGTTATGTCACGGCTGACCGCATTCAGAAAATCTATGCTTCTTCTACACAGACGATCACGCAGCTTTTTGTGAAAGAAGGGCAGGAGGTCAAGAAGGGCGACCCGCTTTTGAGCTATGATACGACTCTCTCCGATATTCAGTTGGAGCGCAAGGAAATTGCAGTCCGGCAGGCAGAACTGGAGCTTCAGAATGCAAAGCAGGAGCTCGCACGCATCAACGCAATGAAGCCTTATATTCCGCCGGCGCCGACAGAACCGACGACTGAGGCTCCCACGGAACCCTTGGAGCCGGTCGAGGAGCTTCCTTACCGCATCGGCGGCGAGGGGACCGAAGAAAAGCCGCTGCGCTATCTGACTGCGGAGGGCGTGGAATTCGATTCCGATTTCCTTGACACCCTGCTTGCGGACAAAGCTGAGGTATGGGTTGCCTTTGAAATCCGCGCAGAAAATGCCGTCAAGGGCCAACTCCAGCAGACTTGGGGACTCAAACTGAGCCGCAATGCCGATACTGCGGCAATGAAGTTTGCCTACTTCACACCGCCGGAAATTGCGGACGATGAGCAGGAACCTGTACCCAGCGTTCCTGATCTTCCGGATGACAGCTCCGGCTACACCGCTGCGGAGATTGCCAAGATGCGCGCAGAGCAGCAGGTCAAGATCCGCGACAGCGATCTTGCCTATCGTCAGGCAAAGGTCGAATATGAGAAGATGAAGGTTGAAGCAGAGAACGGTATTGTATCCGCACTCGTGGATGGCAAGGTCATCGCTCTCAACGACCCCGGAACGGCTGCGCAGAACAATCAGCCCGTCGTGACCGTGTCCGGTGGCGGCTGCTATTATGTGAAAGCAACACTCAGCGAATTCGATCTGCAAAAATTCGGCGTCGGCACACAGGTGCGCGTGGAAAGCTGGGGCATGAACGGCCAGGTTACCGCTGAAGGTAAGATAGACTCCGTTTCTGACACTCCGACAAGCGGCGATGATTATTATGGCTCTTCCAATCCCAACGTTTCGTATTACAGCGCCATGATCGCGGTAGATGCAAGCGCAGAGCTGCAGGAGGGAGATTACGTTACGGTTTATTTCAGCGACGAAGGCCAGGCAGACGGGAACGTTCTGTATCTGGAAGCCATGTATGTCCGCACGGAAGGAACCCGCGCCTATGTCTACAAGCGCGGCGAGGATGGCCTGTTGAAAAAAACCTATGTATCGACCGGCGAGCAGGTCTGGGGCTATATCAGGATCCTGAGCGGGCTGACGGAGGAGGACTATATTGCCTTCCCCTATGGCAAGAACGTCAAGGATGGTGCAAAGACCATTGAGGAAGGCTCCGGCGATGAGCCTTTCATGTATCCGGCAATGGGTTATTAAAGGAGGGAACGGACATGTTTGAGAATGTACATCTTGCATTGCAGGGCGTCCTTGGGCATAAGCTGCGCTCCTTTTTGACGATGCTCGGCATCATCATCGGCATTGCATCCATCATCACGATCATTTCAACCATCAAGGGCACAAATGAGCAGATCAAACAGAATCTGATCGGCGCCGGCAATAACGTCGTGACAGTCCAGCTTTATCAAAACGACTCAAGCTACGACATGATGTATAACACCAATCCTTTGGGTGTCAAGGTGGTTAACAATGCACAGAAGGATGAACTGCGGAAGCTCGACGGCGTTTCCGATGTGACGCTTTTCCGCAGACGGAGCTATTCCGACGGCATGGTGTTCTACCAGAACAAATCCTTCAGCGGCGCGATTTTCGGCATTGACGACAGCTATTTCTCCGTCAATGGCTATCAGATCAAGCTGGGGCGCGGCTTCGCGGCAAGGGAGTATGAAGCAGCCAAAAAAGTTGTCATTCTGGACGAGAAGGCAGCAACCTCTCTGATTGGCCATGGTGACCCGGTCGGGAAGATCGTTGAAATTGCCGGCGAACCCTTCACAGTCGTTGGTGTCGCCGCTTTGAAATCAACCTTCGAACCGCGGATCAATACCGAAGAAGACTACTATATGTATGCCAATGAGTCCAACGGACGGATTTTTATCCCCGAAGGTGCATGGGGACTGACCTACCGCTTTGATGAACCGCAGAACGTTGCCATCCGCGCAGACTCCACGGATGATATGACCCGTGCCGGAAAGGCGGTAGCAGATTACCTGACAGAGCATCAGATTGCCCCACTTGCCTCCAAAAACGGTTTTTCCTACCGCAGTGACGATCTGTTAAAGCAGGCAGAGCAACTTCAGGAGCTGAGCAGCTCTACGAATAATCAGTTGATCTGGATTGCCAGTATTTCTCTTTTGGTCGGCGGTGTGGGTGTAATGAACATCATGCTCGTAACGGTCACGGAACGCACAACGGAGATCGGACTGAAAAAAGCCATCGGCGCAAAACGCCGCCGCATCCTTGCACAGTTCCTGACCGAAGCCTGTGTGCTGACCGGCATCGGCGGCATTCTGGGCGTGCTGGGCGGCGTCGGAATGTCACAGCTTATCTCAAAATTTATGGATACACCAACAGCGCTCAGTGCGCCGGCGATTCTGGTTGCGGTGGTATTCTCCATTCTGATCGGCGTTGTGTTCGGCCTTCTGCCCGCGGTTAAGGCATCCAAGCTCAACCCCATCGAGGCGCTTCGCCGCGATTGACAGCAATTTCAATAAGCAAAAGCCGCAGGTACTCCTGCGGCTTTTTTCTTGACGATTTCATCGTGTCGTGGTATTCTATAAGGGGATTTTCGGAAGGAGAGAAAGTATGAAGCTGCATCGGAATGAGAAATATGTAAAATGGGGTCTGACCGCTTTCCTCGTTATGGTGGCTGGCGGCGTATTCTGGGTGATTTTTTCCAACCTGCGCGGGTTTTATAATCTGATTCTTGAATTTGTGAGCATTATTTCCGCACTTTTGTACGGCTGTTTTTTTGCTTACCTGATGAATCCTATCATGGTACGTGCGCAGAAATTATTTGATAAGCTGTTCGGTAAATGCAAAAAGCTGTCAGAGAGGCGTGCAAAAGCACTCAGCAAAACGGTCAGCATTGTGATTTCAGTTCTGGTCCTTCTGTTTGCCATGTATGCTATCGTCGCCCTGATTGTTCCGAATCTGATTGCAAGTTTGGAAGAGCTTCTCCAAAAGGACAGGATCGAGGCGTATTATAAGACTGTGACCGGCTGGCTGGATAATATTATTACCAATACGCCCTTTGAGCAGTGGGTGAATCAGAACGTGGACAGCCTCCTCGACTGGGCGCTCAAGACGCTCAACAGTATTGATATTGCAGCTTTTGTCTCCGGTCTGACAAGCTCAGTGTACAGCGTTGTGATGGGAGTGTTCAATGTCCTCTTGGGCATTGTCGCAGCGGTCTATATCCTGGTGTTCAAAAAGCAGCTCAAATCTCAGGCGAAGAAGATCACAGTTGCGGTTTTTACTCCGCACCATGCAAATCGTCTGTTTGAGTTGGCGCGCCGGACGGATCGAATTTTCGGCGGCTATGTAATCGGCAAGATCATCGATGCGATCTTTGTCGGCGTTGTGACCTATATTGCAATGCTTATCATGCGGCTTCCTTACGCGCCGCTGATTGCAACCATTGTGGGCGTGACGAATGTGATTCCGTTCTTTGGCCCAATCATTGGCTTGGTTCCTTCGGCGCTGCTGCTTCTGATAGACGATCCTCTCAATGCATTATACTTTACGATTTTCACGCTGATTCTCCAGCAAATCGACGGAAATATTGTTGAAAACCGGATTCTCGGCGAAAAGCTTGGCATTTCCGACTGGTGGGTGCTGGTTGCAATTTTAGTGTTTGGCGGAGTGTTCGGCTTTGCCGGTATGATGCTCGGCGTGCCAATCTTCGCAGTTTTGTACACTCTCATTTCTGACTGGGTCAATAAGCGCCTGCGCAGGAAGCATTACCCAATTGAAACGAATGCCTATTACAGCATCCGTACAACGGAAGATCTTCCGGCAGCGCCACCGTCTACCTACACCTATGTTTCCGTGGAGCCATCCTATGACGTGAAGATCGACCCGGACGACGAGGATGACGACTTCGACGATTACGAATAGTCCTGAGATTGAAACATCCGGGGACAGTTCTAATGAGCTGTCCCCGGATGTTTTTCTGTTTTCGTCCAGTTTAGAATCATACACTTGCACATTTTGCTTCGGCGCTCAAGTGCAGTGCAGGCGCGTGGTCAGAGGAACAGCGATAACTGCTTTTCCACCAGCGCACGCAGATGCTCTCTGTCCGGCGCGTAATATACCCGACTGCCCTCCACCGTGCAGGTGACAAGTCCTGCATTGTAGAACTTATTCATGTGGTGGTGAATGGTATTCCTGGCAAGGCCAAAATGATCTGCCAGTTCCTGCCCATAGGCAGGATGATCCTTGAGGTAGAGCAGGATCTCCAAACGTGTCCGATCCGCAAGCAGGTGAAAGGCTTCACAAAGCTGGGCCACATTGCCCTGTGTGTCGCTGACCAGGCGCAGCAGAAGCTGACGCAGTACGCCGCAATAGATTACAATGCTGCCATCCGCCTGCGGACAGTCCAGAAACAGATTGGTATCCGGGCCGAGCAGCAGAGGATAGACACGGTAGGTTACGCCATCGCGCAGAGACAGACTTGTAATCTCCCGCAGATAAGTTTCAATACCGGTCTGATTCAGCTCTCTGCCGAAAGAAGCGGCCAACTCCATCAGGGCGGTGCCTTCCTGCTCAAGAGCGGCCAGAGCCGGGCGCAGCAGCTTACCGGCCTCACGGATTTTTTCGCGGTAATTTCTGTGTAGATCCAACAGTGCCAGACGGCTCTCCGCAGGAACCGTCATGGACAGTACCACATCCGTGAAGGTATGCTCTGCGTCCTCGCAGGACTCGCCCTCCCACATATCCAGAGTCAGCAGGATATCCCGCGCAACCTGCTCGGGCGTTCGGCTGATCGCTGCGTTCAGAAAGGCGTCCAGATCATCGTTATAAGTAAATGCCTGCACAAAAAGCAGCAGAAAAGCAGGAGAGAAGGCACCGGTTGTATTGTATTGAAATCCCGGAAGATCGACAAACAAAGCATTCAGTGCTCCGCGCTTGTCAAGCTTCATCTGCCGCAGGATGTCCCCGCGCAGGCGCGCAAAAGGTGCATAGTGCTGACGAAATACCGAAAGGTCATCAACTCCTTTTGAACGCAGCCGCTCTTCCAGCCGGGCCTGATCGAATCCGTTGGCTTCGGCGCCAAGAATCACCATTGCTTCCATCAGCATATTTGGGCTCTGCACATACTCCATTGCCGGTTCCTCCTGCTTTCAGATGGCGAAGTTCTGCGATTAGTATAGCACAACTTTTGGGAATGTATAGCAAAACTTTCGTTGTTCTACCGAGAAATGCAGAGCTTTTTTCGTTTTTGGAAAGAAATGGATACTTTCTTTCTTTTCTTCTTGACACGCCCCTTTTGCGGGAATATAATAACAGTCAACATATGGATATAGAACACTCCCTTCCGTAGATGTATGTTAAATCCCGCTTCGGTATCCCATGCCGGAATGGAAAAAGAGCAATGAAAGGATGAACTAACATGATGAAACGCATGACCGCTTTGGTCTTGGCTCTGATTCTGGTATTCGGTCTGCTGCCGGTCGTCCGCGCAGTAGATGCAGAAGTCGTCGGTCAGACCCGCAACGTTTCCGCTGTCGAGCTTCCCGGAGAGACCCGTCTCGACGCAACGGAAAACGGGAAGGCTGCAAGCCAGCCCGCCTATGCCGATACGGATATGGTCACCGTGATCGTGGAAATGAATGCACCTGCCCTGATGGACGGCTACTCCGTTTCCATGTTCTCCGCGAGAGAGGAAAGTGCCGGTGAAGCGCTTTCCGACTATCTGACCTCCGAAGATGCGGAGGCGGCATCCGATGAACTGCTGTATCAGCAGGATAGCGTTCTGGCTCAGTTGGATACCGGCGCGGCGGCCGACTTCGATGACCGTAGCCTGCCGCCTATGCAGGTTCTGTCTCAGTGGACCGCCCTCGTAAACGGTATGGCCATCCGGATTCCCTATGGACGTCTTGCCGAACTCAAGGCGATGCCCGAAGTCAAAAATGCCTATGTCGCCCACACCTATGACGCGCCTGCGCCTGACCTCGGCGGTGAAAACGCCAGCTATGGCTACAGTTATGATCTTGTAAATCTGGCTTCTGCATGGGGCAAGGGATATACCGGCAAGGGAATGCTCGTTGCCGTTCTGGACACCGGTCTGGATCTGAACTACGAGGAGGGGAAGGGCGTTACCCGCGTCCATGAAGCCTTTACCGATCAGTCTTTCCGTTCCAAGGTGACCGACACTGATCTGCGCTACACCTCCGGCAGCCTGAAGGCCATGCTGAGCCGCGTGCAGCTCAGCGCAACCACTGCCGCTGACGGCAGCAAGATTACCTATGCCGACAACGGCCTTTATAAAAACCGCAAGGTTCCCTTTGCCTTTGACTATGCAGGCAGCGACGGAAACGGCCGCGATCTGAACGTTCAGGCCGGACAGAACCACGGCGTCCATGTTGCCGGCACGGTTGCAGGTTATGCTGAAACTGCCGAGGGCGTGGTTCGCTTCTCCGGTATTGCTCCTGATGCGCAGCTAATGATCATGAAGGTCTTCGGTGACTCCAATGGCGGCGCCAACGAAGCCAACATCATCAATGCGCTGGAAGACGCCATGAAGCTGGGCGCCGATGTGGTGAACCTGAGCCTTGGTGCAGACAATGGCTTTGCCCATGACGATAGCATCCAGAACAGCCTCTATGCCCGAATGGAGCAGGCCGGCATTCTGGTCGTTACCGCTGCCGGCAACAGCGACACCGCTGCGACCAAGAATAATTATGATGCCGTTCTGGCCTCCAATCCGGAGTTGTCCATGATCGCATCTCCCTCCGTGTATGATTCCAATCTTGCCGTTGCCTCCTTTAATAATGTTGTAAAGAGCGAGGCCGTCCTGACATGGAAGGATGCTGATGGCAATGAGAATACCATCGGCTTTGCAGATCCCACCAATTCTGCCATGAAGAAGAATTTCAGCTCTGGTGAGTGGGAAGTCATCGCCGTCCCCGGCTACGGTTCCTATTATGACTATATGAACGCCGGCTTCAGCTTCTATGGCGGCAAACAGGGTATTGCGCTGGTCAAGCGCGGTGGCAACATCGCCTTTGACGATAAGGTCAGCATGGCTCAGTACAACTTCTCCGGCGTGAAAGCTGTCATCGTCTATGACGAAGCCCCTGATGCCACCGAGATGATCAACATGGCAATCGAAAAAGCGACTCTGCCTTGTGCGTTCATCACCGGCAAAGACGGCGCAGCTTTGGCCGAAGCCTGTGCGAAGGGCAAGGTCACGCTTACCGTTCAGAAAGATGACAAGATCAGCCCTTATGAAGACGGCAGGCAGATGTCCTCCTTCAGCTCCTGGGGCGCAGGTCCCGCGCTGGAACTGAAGCCGGAGATTACCGCGCCCGGCGGAAATATTTTCTCTGCGGTTGTTGATCCTCTGTATACTGACGGCGATTATACCGGCGGCTACGAAATGATGAGCGGCACCTCTATGGCTGCGCCTCATGTGGCCGGCCTTGCAGCACTGGTTGAGCAGTATGTCCGCTCCGGTCTTGCGTGCACGGACAAGAACGAAATTGCTTCTCTTACCAATCAGCTTCTTGCCAGTACTGCCGTTCCTCAGAAGGATCCGAACGGCATCTACTACAGCCCCCGCTCTCAGGGCGCAGGCCTTGTGAATGTCGGCGCAGCCGTCTCTACACCTGCGTACATCAGCGTTGACGGCCAGAAGATCGGCAAGCTGGAGTTGGGTGACGACCCGAACTTTACCGGTTCCTATGCGCTGAACTTCCGTGTCAACAACCTGACTGACAGCACGCTCACTTACAGCATGAAGGCCATGGTGCTCTCCGCCGCAACGGAAGAGAAGAACGGAAAAACCTTCATCTCCACCAATGACCGACTGCTCAGCCAGGTCGATCTTGGCACGCTCACTGTACCTGCGGGTGGAACGGATGTTTCCAGAACCATCCAGCTCACTGCCGCGCAGATTTCCGAGCTGAAATCTCAGTTCCCCAATGGCGCCTATGTTGAGGGCTTTGTCGTTCTCACCGACGCAAGCGGTGAAAATCCCCAGATTGGCCTGCCTTTCCTGGGCTTCCTCGGCGATTGGACCGCTGCTCCCATTTTTGATGCCGTTCTCTGGACGGATACCCCCGATGATGGTGAGAACATTCTGAACAACGAGTCCACCTGGGGCGTCAGCTCCCTGCAAAGTGCTTATGTCGTTGAGAATACGGTTCTCGATGTGCAGATTCTCGGCTCCAACTTCTTTGATAATCAGGGAAAGGATCAGGTGAAGTTCGTCCCCGAGAACGTCTCCATTTCTCCGAACGGCGATCACTTCTTTGACAGCGTCAACGCCGGAGTGCTCTATCAGCTCCGCAATGCAAAGCTTCTTGTTGCAGAGGTTCGCAACAAGGCGACCAATGAGCTGTATTTCCGCGACTACAGCACCAACAATTTCAAGACCTTCTACTCCAACACGCAGAACGCGAACATGGTTTCCTCTGCGTTCATGGATACCTTCGTCGGCGAGTGGGCCGGCACCGACCTTGAGGGCAACGTCCTGCCCAGCGGAACCGAGTGCGTTTACACGCTCTATGCCTACACCGATGGCGAATATCCCAGCCATGAAGATGAGGTCACCGGTGAGACCGTCTATGACTACGATCAGGTTATCCCCGGCGTGAACGAGCCCACCTTCAATGGCCATGCCATGAATATGGCGGGAGATGTGATTTCCGTTCCCGTGCGCGTAGACACGCAGGCACCGAAACTTGTAGACGGTGCGGTGCATCTGCGCACCGATGAGGAAGGGAAGACCTATATGAGCGGCACCTTCACCGATGACGGTGCGCTGGCTTCCGTCGAAGTCTATCCGCTGGTCAAGATCGTGGATAGCTGGTATGGCACAGTCTCCTATGCCACTGATACGGAGCACCCGCTGTATGTCCAGAACATCTATGATCCTGCGGTGAAGGAATTCTCCTTTGAAACCGACGCACTGACCTACACCGGCTCCTACGAGTGGACGGGCATTGCCTATGTCTACGGCGGCGACTATGGCGCAAATGACAAGGGCTATGCAGTTGTGGTTACCAATTCCGAAGAAGGCATTCAGCTTTCGCAGACCAGCGCTCTGATGTACACCGGCGATACGCTGCACTTGAGCGTCAACAATAACACGGATGAGATGGGTACACTCGTACGCTCTTCCAGCAATCCCGCGGTTGCTACCATTGATGAGGACGGCACCATTACCGCAGTCGCGCCCGGACAGGCGATCATCACCGTTTCCAACCGCAGCGCCTCTGCCGTATGTGTTGTCGCCGTGGAAGAGAAGCCCGCAAAGCTGGTGGATTTCAAACTCACGCCCGATCACTTTGACGGTCTGAAGCCCGCAGGCACGCTGGAATTCCGCGTTACAGAGATGCAGCCCTCCGACATTCTGATTGACCCCGAAACGATCACCTATGATTTGACACTGGAAGATGAAGCGCAGAAGGATCTGTTCTCCGTTGAAACCAGTGAGGATGGCAGCATCATCTATCTCTCCCTGCGCGCGACTGGCGAGCCCAAGGCTGCCGGCTCCGGCACTTTGTCTGTGACCATCGACGGAATTACCCGTCAAGTGAAATTCAGTTGGGACGAGCTGTACGAAATCAGCAACCAGGACGATATTGTTCCCGCAGAAGAAAATGCGCAGGTCATTTATCTGAAACCCGGCGAGACCGTTGATCTGGTCGCCGAGTATAACGATTCCTCTGCGCATAAGACGGTTCCCATTTACCTCTGGGCTACGGACAGTGAGGAAGCTGCCACCGGTCTGGTGCTTGACGGACCGGCTTACTGCCCTGTAGGCGGTGCATGGAGCGGAAAGATCGTGAACACCGAGGGTTATGCACTACCCCAGAGCATCAAGATCTTTGAGCGCTACTCCTATGGCTATGACAGCGAATGGCGCAACACCCAATACTCTACCCGTTACACCTATGATTCCACCACCGGCGAGATCACCTTTACCAACGGTCCCTTCTCTACCGATTCCAAGCTGCTTATCCGCGCCGATGGCGTGGTCAGTGCAGGCAATCCTGCCGGTGCGCTGAGCGGTGTTGCATATCCCATGCCCGATACGCAGTACGGTCCCTTCACCTGGACGATTGAAAGCGGAAGCGGTAAGTTGACAGGACCCGAGGACTTCGAAATCTCCTACGAAACAGTCAATGGCGCACACTTCACCGCTGCAGAACCCGGTGTCAGCTACGTAACCGCATCCAGCAAGGACGGCAAGTACACCCTGCGCTATGCGCTTGTGTGTCTGCCCGTGATGGCAGAGAGCCTTGCACTGGATGCAGCGGACGTAACCATGGCCGTTGGCGACAAGCTGACTCCTGCCGTGACTCTGACACCCGAGCCCACGCTTGATACCGATAAGGTGCTGCGCTGGACCTCCTTTAATCCGGAAACTGTCAGTGTGGATGAGAACGGCGAGCTTACCGCTCACAAGACCGGCTATGCGCTGGTCAAGGTGGAAGTTGCAACCGATGCCTCCGTTTACAATTATGTGACCGTATCCAGAGCATTGTGACCTACACCGACGGCGTTGAAGGCGCAGCATTTGCAGAGCAGCGCTATGAGGTGGAAACCGGCGGCTTCACACCAGCATTCGATGGCACTCCTGCGCGAGCCGGTTACACTTTCAATGGCTGGGACAAGACTGTTTCCGCCCTTGTTCTGGAAGATACGACATATACTGCAACCTGGACGGCGAACACTTATGTTGTAACTCTGGAAGCCAACGGCGGCGAACTATCCGGGAACACACTCAATGTGACCTTTGACGCACCTGTCGGCGCTCTGCCTGTTCCTGCGCTGGCGGGACATACCTTCCTTGGTTGGTTCGATGCCAACGGTAATGCCGTAACTGCCGAAACACTGTATCACTTTGCTGGTGACACCGTTCTCACCGCAAAGTGGTCTGAAAATGCGAAGCCGAGCGAACCGAATCCTTCGGATAAGCCCTCCGAAAAGCCCGGCACGCCGGCCACTGGCGACAGTACAAAGGTTCCCGTGCTGGTGACGGTTCTGGTTCTCTCCGTTGCCGCTATCTGCCTGTTGTTCTTCCTGCTTTCCAAGAAGAAGCACGCGCAGAAATAAGGCGTTGTTTCCAGAGGCCAGTTTGCAATGAAAACCCGGGGGTCAGGCAGTTTGCCTGATCCCCGGTTCAGTTTCACTTACAAGACGAATGCTTGTGCTTAAACGACACAAGCCCGGCCCATTGAAAGATGATAACCCCCTCTGCTTTTTTAAGCAGAGGGGGTTTGTTTACAGAGGTGGCATAGGAAGCGCATAGAGTACGCAAAAACTGCTGCACTCATTGGGCGCACGCTGCAAGCATTGCAGCGAAATCTCTCACAGAGAAAAGTCTGCGGTGTCGTATTCGGAAAAGTCCTTTGCCTTTCGGCGAACCGGTACGCGCTTGAGCGGTTCATACTTGAATTTTCGGCAATGTGAGTCGGCATCAACAATCCCTTTCTTTGCGCAAAGGCAGGATTCGCTGTCGAGCTTTGCGGAATGTACGCAGTAAGAACAGGATTTTTCTATTTTTCTTCGGAACAGCATAGCAGCTTCCTCACTTTGCACATTTTTCTTTATTTATTATACCGCATCGCGCCGCAAATTTCCAGTCCTCTTTTTTCGTAGCAGTACAAATCCGGCGCAGAGGCAGAGAAGGAAGGATGTAACGCAAGCGAAAAGGACGCCGGAATGCAGATATGCTGCGGCAAACAGAAGGGAGAGAAGTGCATGCAACGCTTTTTCGCTAAGATATCCGTGCGGATGCAGGCCGGCCGCCGACCAAAGACTTGCTGCCTGAAAATGGACACAGATGCCGCCCCATCCAAGAAGAAAGGCACAGGCAAGAAAACGCACAGCCCACGACCCGGAGAGCTGTAAAATTCCACTGCTTAGTTCAAATAAACCGCTGAGGAGTCCCCGTGCGGCAGGAAATCCTGCAAAGGGCTTCCAAAGTCCGACTCGTTCTGCAATTGCGTTCAGAACGCAAAAGAAGACCACCAGCCCGCTGATCTGTAAAAGTGCCGCGCAGGAAGCACCGATTGCTTCCGGAAACGCCCGAAAGATCGGAGTACGTACCTGCGTCGCCTGCTTTCGCATTGACACATGCACGCTCCCGGGCGTCGCAAGCAGAATTCCTGCACAAACTGCTGCAAGAACATGAATGCCGTAGAGCACCAGCCCGGCTCGTCTGTCTTTGAGAACAGTTCCGCCAACCACACCGAGAAAAAATGCGGGCCCCGAATTATTGCACAGGCACATGGCACGCTGTGCGCTCTGTTTTGATGTTTTTCCATTTTCATAAAGTGTGGCAACAGTTGCTGCTCCGACGGGGTAGCCGCCGAGAAAGCCGATCAAGAGTGCTGGCAGACATGTGCCTTCCACGCAGAACAGATTCCCCATTTGCCGGTCAAAGCGTGCAGCAACCCTGCCAAAGGAAGCCCTCGCAATGACGAGACGCGATAAAACAAAATAAGGGAAGAGCGCAGGAATGAGAGCCCTTCCGCAGATGCGCAGGCCATGCGCTGCGCCAGCGGCTGCCACCTCCGGAAAGCGGATCAGTTCCACTGCCAGCAGAAGAAGCACAGACCAGAAGATCGCGTTTTTCAAACGCACAAGGATCACCTCGCTTGACTATATGCACTTTTGGGAAAGAATGTTCCTCTTTGGCATAGAATGTTTGCGGGAGGGGATAAAATGAAACGTCAAATCAGAGAAAAACTGGGAGAAAAGCTTGCCATACCGCCGGAGGTGATGTGCAGCCTGCCCTTGACACAACTCCGCGGGCGAAGGAGTGTAACCATTGAGAACCACGACGGAATCCTTGTCTATACCGACACCTGCGTCCGTGTGTCAGTGCAGGACGGCGCTGTCAATGTACAGGGGAGCGGACTGTGCATCGCGCGGATGACGCGGCGCAGCGTGGAAATCCGCGGAACAATCTGCACACTTACGTTGGAATGAGGTGTAATGCGTGTACCGAGTCATTCGATTTTTACGCGGATATGTGCATTTGCGCATCACTGGAGCTGCGCCGGAGCAGTGCATAAACCTGCTCGCAGAAAAGAACCTCCGTTTTTGGGGCCTGTACAGAGAGGATGCGCTGCATTATACGCTTTATGTTTATCAAAAGGACCTTATTGCAATCCGCAGGTGTATAATGCACTGCTTTGCAGAGGTGCAGATCCTGCGAAATCATGGTTTTGCGCAGCGATACGGCGGACTCAGGAAGCGCCCGATTCTGGTATTTGGGATGCTTCTTGCACTTGCGGCAACCTTCTTTTTTCAGAAGTTCGTCTGGGTTCTGGATGTGCAGGGAGCTCAAACGCTGCACGAGGAGGAAATTCTTCGCGCATTGGAGGAGGAAAACATCCGCTTCGGCACACGGGGTGCTGATATTGACTCTGAACTTACCAAGCACCGGATGCTTTTGCGCCTTCCGAAGCTTTCTTGGCTGGCGGTCAACCGCAGCGGAGGCGTACTGCACGTTCTTGTTACGGAACGCAGCAGCCCGACCTCTGAGCAGCCGCCCTATCGTGTGGCAAACGTTGTTGCCGCATGCGACGGGGTTCTGGCGGAGATTTCCGTGCTGGAAGGTATGAAGCTTTGCAAGGTGGGACAGACGGTTACAGCGGGGCAGCTTCTGGTTTCCGGCTATGAAGATTACGGTCTTCGGGTACGCGCAGTCTGTGCCAATGCAGAAATTTATGCAAGAACATGGCACGCCGGAACGATAGTAACACCGGATACGGTGCTGGTAAAAGCCTACACCGGACGAATATGGACGCAAAAAACACTGATCATCGGAAGAAAAAGAATAAATTTATCAGGAAACAGTGGAATTCCACTGGTCAATTGTGATAAAATGATAAGCGAGAAATGTTTGCCGCTGCCGGGCGGGTATGAGCTGCCGCTTCGGCTGGAAACGGCAATCTACCGGGAATACCGTCTGACCGCACAGGAAACCAGCCGCACAGAAGCGGAAACGCTCCTGCACACGGCGTGGCGACAGTTGACGAAGCAGGCCATGACCATTGGCGAGATTCAGGAAACGGCGGCTACCGTTCTGCATACGGACGGCCTGTATGTCCTGCATGCGGAAAGTACCTGTCGTGAGATGATCGCGCGGCTCGTCCCGGCGGAGGAACTCTACAAAGGAGAAAACAAATGAACGAAAGAAGCATCAATGCCGAACGCATCGAACAGATCATCAATGTATTCGGTTCCTTTGATGAAAATATCAAGCGCATCGAACAGACCTACGGCGTGAAGATCACCAACCGCGGCACGGAGCTGAAGCTCTCCGGCGAGGATGAGGAGGCCGTGGACAAGGGCGCACGCGCCATTGAGGGTCTGTTGACGCTTGCTGCAAAGGGTGAAGCCATAGATGAGCAGAAGGTTCGCTATCTGATCGACCTTGTGTCCAGCGGCAATGACGACAAGATATCCGAGATGGCCAAGGATGTTGTCTGCATTACTGCCAAGGGACGGCCGGTCAAGGCCAAGACTCTCGGGCAGCAGCGCTACATGAAGGCAATTCAGAAAAACACCATCACAATCGGCGTCGGACCTGCCGGCACCGGCAAGACATACCTCGCCGTCGCCGCCGCAGTCGCAGCTTTCCGCGAAAAGTCGGTCAACCGCATCATCCTGACGCGTCCGGCGGTGGAAGCGGGGGAGCGGCTGGGCTTCCTGCCCGGCGATTTGCAAAACAAAGTCGATCCTTATCTGCGTCCGTTATATGATGCGCTTTACGATATGCTGGGTGCGGAAACCTATCAGAAGTATCTTGAGCGCGGGAACATCGAGGTCGCGCCGCTTGCCTATATGCGCGGCCGCACGCTCGACGACAGCTTTATTATCCTCGACGAAGCACAGAACACCACGCGCGAGCAGATGAAAATGTTCCTGACCCGTCTGGGCTTCGGCTCCAAGATCGTCATCACGGGCGACGTGACGCAGATCGACCTTCCGGGCGACAAAGTCAGCGGCCTGAAGGACGCGGTGCGGATTCTGGAAAACATTCCGGACATTGCGATCTGCCGCCTTACGGCCAGCGACGTTGTGCGCCATGCGCTGGTGCAGCGTATCATCGCGGCCTATGAAACGGGAGAGAAGAAGCAACTGCCCGCGCAGAAAAAAGTTTACAGAAGGAAGTACGAGAAATGAAGCATCAGATCATCGTGCGCTATGCGTACCGCAGAGACAAGAGCCCGGCGCTGACGGTGCATCTGCATCACTGCATCACGGCAGCGCTGGCGGCGGAGGGCGTAAACGTCCCCTGCGAGATCAACGTCCTTGTGACGGATGATGAGGGCATCCGCGCGATCAACAACGCAACGCGCAATATCGACAGCGCGACGGATGTGCTGTCCTTCCCGATGTTCCAGTTTACGCCAGGTGCCTTCCCGGAGGACGTCAGCGAGGACATCGACCCACAGACCGGCCTGCTGCCGCTGGGCGATATGGCAATCTCTCTGGAGCGCGCCAGAGATCAGGCAAAGCGCTTCGGCAATACGACGCGCCGCGAGATCGGTTACCTGACCATCCACTCCATTCTGCATCTGCTGGGCTATGACCACATGGACGAGGGCGAGCAAAAGCGGCAAATGCGCACACGCGAGGAGATTATCGCAGCGGAGCTGGGGCTGCAACGATGAATGTGGAATTCCGCCGTGCGGCGGCTTCTGATGCCCGCACACTGACCGAAACCCGCCGGAAGGTCTGGGCGACGACCTACCGAGGCATTTACCCGGACGAAATGATCGACCAATATGATTATGCGCGTCATTCCGCGCGGGACGCGCAGTGCATTTCCAATCCGGAAAATGACGTTTTCCTTGCGTGGGATGGGGATCACTGCGTCGGCTACTTTTACTATGGCCCCTGCGGCTATGGTACCTATCGGGACTTCGACCTTTGCCTGAACTCCCTCTATTTTCTTCCGGAGTACCGGCGTATGCGGCTGGGCAGCCGGGCTTTTGCACAGCTGCGGCAGGTATGCCGCGAACGTGGTCTGCCGAAATTCTTCTGCGGATGCAACTGCCACAATCTACCTGCGCAGGCATTTTACCGCAGAATGGGTGGTATTGTGGGCGAGATCCACGACGGACACGCGGGCAAGGCGGAGGATATCCTGTATTTTGAGTTTTACTTAGGAGATCATATATGAAAACGAAATCTGCCATGATTACCATTGCCGGACGGCCGAATGTGGGAAAATCCACCCTCATCAACCGTCTGGTGGGCGAGAAGATCGCCATTGTTTCCAATAAGCCACAGACCACGCGCAACCGCATCTGCGGTATCGTGACGCGGGGCGACACCCAGCTTGTGTTCATTGACACGCCGGGCTTCCACAAGCCGCGCACCCGCCTGGGCGACTATATGGTTGACGTCGTCAAGGAATCCGTTGCGGATGTGGACGTCGTGCTGCTTCTTGTTGATCCCATTGCCAATGTCGGCACGCAGGAGGAAGCCCTCATCGCGCAGATCGCTGCCACCGGTGCGCCCGCGATCCTTGTCATCAACAAGATCGACACCGTCGAGAAGGAGAACCTTCTTGCTGTGATGGCTGCCTATGCGCAGAAGTACAATTTCGATGCGGTCATTCCCATTTCTGCAAAGTATAAGGAGGGGATAGACGAGCTGCTGGCCGAGTGCGGGAAGTATGCAGCAGAAAGTCCCTTCTATTTCCCGGATGATGCCGTTTCCGATCAGCCGGAGCGCCAGGTGATTGCAGAGATCATCCGCGAAAAGCTTCTGTGGAATCTGGAACGCGAGATTCCGCACGGCACTGCCGTGGAGATCACGAAGTTTTCTGAGCGTGATAACGGCGTCGTAGACGTGGATGCGACCATTTACTGCGAAAAAGCAAGCCATAAGGGTATCATCATCGGCAAAAACGGCGCAATGCTCAAGAAGATCAGCACCGCCGCCCGTGAGGACTGTGAACGCTTTATGGGAACAAAGGTCTTTTTGCAGACCTGGGTCAAGGTCAAGGAGAACTGGCGCGACAGCCAGCACATGATCCGCAATTTCGGATACGAATAACTTTCCAGTCATAGCTTTTCCGCTTCGGGCAAATCCTAATGACAGAAACATCAGGAGGTTTACCCGATGGATGCTGCATTTTTCTGGACGCTGTTTCTGGAAACGGGTGCGCCGGAGGCGTACCTGCTTTACAAACATAATTCTCAGTAGGCCGCACCTGCGGCCTACATAGGAGCGCATATGTACCTTAAAACCGATGGCATTGTTCTGCGCGAAACCGAGTACAAGGATAACGACAAGCTGCTGACCATTCTGACGCGCGAAAACGGGCAGGTTACAGCCAAAGCACGTGGAGTCAAGAGCCGGACGAGCAAGCTGCGCGCAGGCTGCCAGCTTCTGACTTTTTCCGAATTTACAATGCTTGACTATCAGGGACGCTATCTTGTCACGGAAGCAACACCAAGGGAGATGTTTCCCCGTCTGCGTGAGGATGTGGAGCTTCTGTCGCTCGCGTCATATTTTGCGCAGGTGACGGAAGCAATCTCGCAGGAGGATGCGCCGGATCCGGACCTTCTGTCGCTGCTGCTTAACTGCCTGTACGTTCTCGGCAGGGGTACTCGCCCGCAGATTCTGGTCAAAGCCGTGTTTGAGCTCCGTGCAATGTGTCTCGCGGGTTATCTTCCGGATCTTTCCGGCTGTGCCGTCTGCGGGCGCGAGGATGCGGATCGCTTCAATCTGACGCAGGGCGTGCTGCAATGTGCCTCCTGCGGTGGGGAGAATACGGACGGCATTCGTATGCCGGTTTCCGCCGCAACACTGGCCGCGATGCGCTGCATCGTTTCCCTTCCGATGAAAAACCTCTTTTCCTTCCGCCTGTCGGCCCCCTCTGCGGAAGAGTTGAGCGGCATCACGGAGAGCTATCTGTGTACCAAGCTGGAACGCGGTTTTTATACGCTGGACTTTTATAAGTCTCTTTTCTTGAAAACGGAGTTATACAAATGACAGAACTTTACGAAAAATCTATGAAAAAGCTGGAGCTGGATACGGTGCTTGAGCGGCTGTCCGGCTGTGCCACAAGTGAGGAGGCGAAGGATCGCTGCCGTGCGCTCCTGCCGCTTTCGGATGCGGAGGAAATTCGCCGGCTGCTTGATCAGACCTCTGCCGCCTGCGCAATGATCACGCTCAAGGGCGCACCGGGCTTTCAGGATGTACGGGAGGTTGCATCTTCCCTGGAGCGTGCAGACCGCGGCGGCTGCCTGACTCCTGTGGAACTGCTGCGCATCGCGGGCGTTCTGCGCTGCATCCGCAGCGTCAAGGGATATTATAACAGCGACAGTAATCAGAGCGTGCTGGACGTGTACTTTCAGGAGCTTTCGCCCAACCGCTATCTGGAGGAAAAAATCACAAATTCCATTCTCTCGGAGGAGGAGATCGCCGACGCCGCAAGCAGCGAGCTGGCTGACATCCGCCGCCATATGCGTATCCAGAGCGCAAAAGTGAAAGATTCTCTGCAAAAGATCATCTCATCGCCCTCGTATGCCAAATATCTGCGCGACCCCATCATCACCCTGCGCGGTGACCGCTATGTCGTGCCGGTCAAGAGTGAATATAAGTCTGAGGTTCCCGGCTTGATCCACGATGTTTCTTCTACCGGAAGTACGTTTTTCATTGAGCCGATGTCGGCGGTCAACGCCAACAATGCGCTGCGGGAGCTGCTTATCAGGGAAAAGAAGGAGATCGAGCGTATCCTGGCCGAGCTCTCCGCGGAAGCCGCTACTTTCCGTGAGAGCATCTGTCATAGCTATGAGATGCTCATCACGCTGGATGTTATCTTCGCAAAGGCGAAGTACTCCCTGCGCATTGAAGGCATGGCGCCGGAGATCCGCGAAAACGCCTCCATCGAACTGGTGCGCGCGCGTCATCCCCTTATTGATAAGAAAACGGTCGTTCCCATCAGTGTGCGGCTTGGGACGGATTTCGACACGCTGATCATTACAGGCCCGAACACCGGCGGCAAGACCGTCACACTAAAAACGCTGGGGCTTCTGACCCTCATGGCAGAGTGCGGCCTGCACATTCCGGCCGAACACGGAAGTGTGATTTCTGTGTTTGAACACGTGCTGGCGGACATCGGGGATGAGCAGTCCATCGAGCAGTCGCTTTCCACCTTTTCCGCACATATGAAAAACATTGTCCAGATCGTGGGGGAGTGCGATGCAAGCACACTGGTACTGTTCGACGAACTGGGTGCCGGAACGGATCCCGCCGAGGGCGCGGCGCTTGCTACGGCTCTGATCGAATTCTGCCGCGGATGTGGCAGCCGTGTCGCCGCGACGACGCATTACGCAGAGTTAAAGCTCTATGCCATGCGCACCGAGGGCGTGATGAACGCTTCCTGCGAATTCGACGTCGAAACACTCCGTCCGACCTACCGACTGCTGATCGGCATTCCGGGCAAGTCCAACGCCTTTGCAATCTCAAAACGCCTTGGGCTTTCGGAGCAGATCATCGAGAAGGCGAAGAGCCTGGTCAATGAAAACGACCGGAATTTTGAGGATGTTCTGAACCAATTGGAGCAGCAGCGACAGCAGATGGAAAGCGCCAAGCTTGAGGCTGAACGGCTGCGCCTTGAAACCGAGCAGATGAAGCAGAAATCCGAGGCGTATTATGATGAGATCAAGCGTGAACGCGAAAAAGCCGTTCGCAGCGCACGCGCGGAGGCGCAGCGCATCATAGACGATGCCCGCCGCACCTCCAGCGAGGTTGCGGAGGAGCTCAAACAGCTTCGCAAGCAGATGAAGGACGGTGCAGAGGTGCAGGGCAGCAACGCAAAACAGGCTGAACTGCGCCGCAGGCTGAATGAGGCTGAGGACGCGCTCTCTGATCAAGAGAAGCCGCAGGTGCGCCCGGAGCCGAGCCGTGCAATCAAGGTGGGCGACACGGTGGAGCTGCTGCGCTTCGGAACAAAGGCGCAGGTGCTCTCGATCCTGAAAGACGGCTCCTATGAGCTTCAGGCAGGGATTATGAAAGTCAATGCGCGCCCGGATGAGGTCTATCTGGTTGAGGAAACCAAGCAGCAGGCTAAGAAGATTATCGAGCGCTCCAAACGTGAATTCCGCAATGCACCCGCTTCCTCTGAGCTTGATCTGCGCGGGATGAGCGCAGATGAGGCCGTGGCAACACTGTCAGTATTTCTGGACGGCGCGATGCTTGCCAATCTTTCCTCTGTACGCATTATTCACGGAAAGGGAACCGGTGTTCTGCGTAAAGCGGTGCAGGAGGAACTCAAGCACAACCGCGCGGTCAAGCGCTACCGTCTGGGGGTCTATGGCGAGGGAGAGGACGGCGTAACAATCGCGGAATTGGCATAAAAAAACGCCCCGGCTGTCACGCTTTTTTTCATGTAAACTTAAAAAGTTTATGAATTCTGTTGACAAATTTTTAAGATTTGATATATTGTAGAATAGACATACGGTCAGTTGGCCGTAACTTTGAAGGAGTGACGCACATGTACACAGAAAAAACGGTCGTAAAGTGTGAATCTGGACTTCACAACAAGCAGGCTACTTACTTCATCCAGAAGGCGAATGAATTCCGTTCCAGCATCTGGATTGAGGCCGATGATCGCAAGATCAACGCAAAGAGCCTCCTGGGTGTGCTTTCCATGGGAATTACCACCGGTACGGAGATCACGCTGATTGCTGAAGGCTCCGACGAGGAGGCGGCGGTCAAGTCGCTGTCCGCTATGCTTGTTAAGGATATTTTCTAAGAGGTTATTGTGACTGCCCCAAACGCCGCTGCAACGGGCGTCTGGGGCAGTTTTTCTGTGGAGGCAGGGCATGACAAAGGAAGAACTGAAGCTCGCTGCGCTGTCGCTGCCGTATGAGCCCGGCGTCTATCTGATGAAGAGCGCGGACGATACGGTCATATACGTCGGCAAGGCAAAAAAACTGAAAAACCGGGTAAGTCAGTATTTCCAGGAAACCTCCTCCCATACACCCAAAACGCGTCGGATGGTTTCACAGGTGGATCATTTTGAAACCATCACAGCCGCGACCGAATTTGAGGCGCTGGTGCTGGAATGCTCCCTCATCAAGCACTATATGCCGAAGTATAACATTCTTCTGAAGGATGACAAGGGCTATCCCTACCTGCGGTTGGATCTCAGGGAGGAGTATCCAAGCATCACGCTGGCCTCACGCGTAAAGGATGACGGTGCAAAATACTTTGGTCCATATGGAAGCCGCGGACGCTCCCAGCAGGTGATTGAGGCCATCCGCACGACCTTCCGCCTGCCGGGATGCAGCAAGAAATTCCCGCGCGATCAGGGCAGGGAACGCCCCTGCCTGAATTTTCAGATGAACAAATGTGATGGATGGTGCCGCCTGTGCAAAACACAGGCAGAATACCACGCGCGGATGGAACAGGCTTCGGCGCTGCTGGAAGGGAAATATCAGCGGCTTGCAGATGATCTGAAAGCACAGATGGAGTCGGCCGCCGAAAACCTGGAATTTGAGCGTGCAGCAGAGCTGCGCGATCGGATGCAGGCCATTGCATCTCTGGGGCAGCGCCAACTTGTCACGGCCGGCACAATGGCAGATACCGACGTAATCGGCTGGTACCAGACCGAAGCCAAAGCCTGCTTTGCTGTTCTGCATTTTATCCGCGGGAATCTCATGGACAAGGATTACGAGGTGCTTCCCGTGCCGGACGATACTGCCGAGGCGCTCTCCGCGCTGGTCAAGCAGTACTATCTGCAGCGTCAGGCCGCTCCGAAGCGTATCCTGCTTCCCATGGAAATGGAGGATGCAGAGCCCTTTGCGCAGCTTTTGAAGGAAAAACTGGATAAGCGCGTATCCATTCTGGTACCGCAGCGCGGCGACGGAAAGCGACTCTCTGCGCTTGCGATCAAAAATGCCCGTGAAGAGGCCGAGCGTGTTACGACCGCCACCGAACGCCTAAACGGAACACTGGCGTTGCTGCAGTCCATGCTGCGGCTCTCCGAACCGCTGCACCGTATGGAGGCATACGATATCTCCAATACCGCCGGGACGGACATCGTCGCCTCCATGACGGTTTTCGTCGACGGAAAACCGAAAAAGTCCGACTATAAGCGCTTTAAGCTTGAAAATATGGAGGATCAGGACGACTATGCGTCCATGCGTCAGGTACTTTGCCGCCGGTTCTGCCATTATCTGGACGGCGACAAGGGATTTGAAGAACGCCCTGACATTCTCCTGATTGACGGCGGTGCAGTCCATGCCGAGACGGTACGCGAGGCGCTGGAAATGATGGGCATCCGCCTTCCGATTTTCGGCATGGTCAAGGATAACCGTCACCGCACGCGAGCGCTTGTTACACCGCAAGGGGAGGAGATCGGCATTCAGAGTAACCCCTCCGTATTTTCTCTGATTGGCAGAATTCAGGAGGAAACTCACCGCTTTGCCATTACCTATCACCGCCAGCTCAGAAGCAGGCATGTTCGCGGCTCTTCACTTGATGCGATCAAAGGAATCGGAGAAACACGCCGGAATCTGCTTCTGAAAAAGTTCAAATCTGTTGCTGCTATTCGCGAGGCCGATCTTGCGGCGCTGCGGGAATGCCTGCCGCAGCCGGCGGCGCAGGCGGTTTATGACTATTTCCATTCACAGGAGTGATATAATGAGAGTGATTACAGGCACCGCCAGAGGTACAAACCTTAAAACGCCGGAGGGGATGAACACTCGCCCGACGGCTGACAGGGTCAAGGAGGCGCTGTTCAATATCATTCAGTACGAGATCCGCGGCAACGTGCTCGATCTTTTTGCGGGTACGGGGCAGCTTGGCATTGAAGCCCTGAGCCGTGGCGCGGCGCACGCGGTATTTGTCGATTGCCGCGCCGATGCTGCCGCACTGGTTCGTGAAAATCTGCGCAGAACACACCTGTCGGAACGTGCAGAAATCCATTGCGGTGATTTTATGACTTTCCTCGATCGGTGTGCAAAACGCTTTGATTTGATTTTTCTGGACCCCCCATATGCAGAAAAATCTCTGGAAAATGCAATTTTGCGCATCTCTGAAATTGACATTTTGGCGGATGGTGGTATAATTATCACAGAGCGTCCCAGAGGTAAGCAGTTAGAGCTTGAAATACAAGGTTTGACTCGCTCGAAGGACTACAATTACGGAAAAACAACAATTACGCTGTTCCGCAGGGAGCCGCGAGAGGATATTACATGAAAATAGCCGTTTATCCCGGCAGCTTTGACCCCGTTACCATGGGGCATTTGAATATCATCACCCGCGCCTCGCGCCTGTTTGACGAGGTCATTGTGTGTGTGATGGTCAACAGTGAAAAGCAGCCGATGTTCAGCCTGCAGGAGCGCCGCAGCCAGCTCGCGCGTGTCACGGCCGGGCTTCCGAACGTGCACGTGGATGCGCATGACGGCCTGTTGGCGGAGTATGCCGCACAGCACGGCTGCTGCACGATCATCAAGGGTCTGCGCGCCGGCTCGGATTTTGAAAAAGAATTTCAGATGGCAATGATCAACCGCAAGCTGAATCCGGATCTTGACTCCCTTTTCCTGACGGCGGAGCATCAGTATATGTATCTCAGCTCCAGTGTTATCAAGGAAATGGGCTACTATGGAGCAGACCTGTCCGGCCTGCTGCCGGATGAGATCATTCCGGAATTCAGAGAAAGAATTATGCAACGAAGAAAGTACAAGGAGGAAGTACGATGAACGAACATAGCATTGAAGAAGTGATCGGTACTCTGTATGAAATGGTTCAGGACGCTCGCAGTGTCCCCTTCAGCAGCGATAAATGTGCGCTTGAGCGTGAGCGGGTCTTGGACCTGCTCGATGAGATCAGCAATCAGCTTCCCGGCGAGCTGAAGCAGGCCAAGACCATCGTGGAGTCCCGCGGCGAACTCATCACCAACGCAAAGCGCGAGGCGGAGAGCATTCTCAAGGCTGCACAGGCACAGGCGCGTCAGCTTGTTTCGCAGGAGGCAATCTATAACGAGGCGAAAACGCAGGCCAATGATATGGTACGTGCAGCACAGGACAAGATCAAGGAGCTCAAGCAGGTCACGAACGACTATGTAGACGATTCCCTGCGCCGCACGGAAGAAGCCGTGGCCGAAGCACTCTCCGAGATTCGCGATTCCCGCTCCAAGTTCCGCGCACTGGTTAATCCGCAGGCTAGAAACAACTCCGCCATCATTGAGGATGTCTGAGACTTAAATATAAAACAGGTCAATCATCCATTGACCTGTTTTTTATAAAAACGGGAGGCTTCTATGAACTATTTAGAGCGTTATCAGGTCTGGTGCAAGACGGCACCGCTTTGCGAGGGAGACCTCAGAAAGCTGAAAGAACTTTCCGGCGACGAGAACGAGATCAAGAGCTGCTTCGGAGAAGAATTACAGTTCGGCACCGGCGGTATTCGAGGCGTTATGGGACTTGGAACCAACCGCATGAACTCCTTCACGGTACGCCGCACCGCGCAGGGACTTGCCGCGTGGCTCGCCGGTTCCGGCCTGCCGCAGCGCTGTGCCATCGGCTATGATTCCCGTCACAATTCCCGCAGGTTTGCCGAAATCTGCGCCGTCGCACTTGCTGAGGCGGGCGTGCATGTGTATATTTACCGTGTCCTTGCGCCGACGCCTATGGTGTCTTTTGCAGTGCGTCAGCTCGGCTGCGGCACGGGTATTGTCGTGTCTGCCAGCCACAATGCAAGTAAATATAACGGCATTAAATGCTATGGCCCGGACGGCTGCCAGATGACGGATGAGCCTGCCGCTCGCGTTTTCCGCGCAATTTCTGAAACACCGTATTTCATCCTGCCGAAGCTGACGTTTGAAGAAGCGCTCCAGCACGGCAGCGTGGAGTATATTTCCGACGACCTCTGGGAGTGTTATTACCGCACAGTCATGGCCGAGCGTCTGACGGACGAGCCCGCCAAAGGACTGCATATTGTTTATACGCCGCTGCATGGCGCCGGTAATGTACCGGTGCGCACCGTTCTTGCAAGAACAGGTGTGGAGGTCAGCGTTGTTTCCGTGCAGGAGCAGCCGGACGGCGACTTTACAACCTGTGAGTATCCGAATCCGGAAATGGAAGCGGCCATGCAGGAAAGTTACCGTCTTGCAGAGCAGGTTCATCCAGATCTTGTCCTCGGCACCGACCCTGATTGCGACCGCTGCGCCGTTGCCGTTCCGGTAGAGGGTGGCTTCCGCAAGCTTTCCGGCAATGAGTTGGGCTGCCTGCTGCTGGACTATATCCTTGGCACGCTTGCCGAAAAGAATGCGCTGCCGCACGATCCTGTGGCTGTACGGAGTATCGTTTCTACCCCCATGGTTGACCTGATTGCGGCAAAGTACGGTGTGAAAATGCGCAAGGTCCTCACCGGCTTTAAGTACATCGGCGGCGAGATCCTCAAGCTGGAGGAAAAACATGAGGAAAGACGCTTTGTGTTCGGCTTTGAGGAAAGCTGCGGTTATCTTAAGGGCACCTATGCCCGCGATAAGGACGCAGTTGTTGCATCCATGCTCGTGTGCGATATGGCGGAAAAGCTCAAACGCGAGGGAGTCACCCTTGCGGAAAAGATGGATCGCCTCTATGAGGCGTTCGGCTATCACGAAGCGAAGGTCATCAGCTTGGAGCTGACCGGCCCGGATGCCATGGAGATCGCTGCAAAGTTTATGGCAGATTTCCGTGCGGAGATTCCTGCCGCCCTTGCAGGCGTACCTGTGACCGGCTACACGGATTATCTGCTCCGCTTCCAGCGAGACCTGACTGCCGGAACGGAGGAACCTGTTGATCTGCCGAAATCCAACGTCATAGTCCTGACGCTGGGCAAGAAGGGCAGCGTTGTCCTGCGTCCTTCCGGTACGGAGCCGAAGATCAAGCTTTATCTGACGGCGGTCGACCACAGCCGTGAGGCTGCCATGGCGCTTCTGGAAAAGCTCGACGAAACCATGCACACCTATCTGCCGCAAAACGCTTGACAAATTTCAGAATTTCCTGTATCATAGCACCATAGTGATCAAATGCAATGACGGAGAGAAGTACGCTGCGTGCCAATGCAGAGAGGGGACGGTTGGTGCAAGTCCCTGCGGCAGCAGGCGGAAAGGTCGCTCCAGAGCACGGCGGCTGAATGCAGTAGGCCGCTGCGGTTCCTCCCGTTACAGAGGATGAAGAGCCCCATGTAAATGAGGAATTCAGGTGGTACCGCGGAGTTTTTCGCCCTGAGCAGACAGCTCAGGGCGATTTTTTAAAGGAGATTAGTATGAAAGAACTTCCAAAAACCTATGAGCCGAAGGACGTAGAAGCCCGGCTGTATCAGTTCTGGTCGGAAAATGGTTACTTCCACACCAAGCGCGACCCGGCTAAGAAACCCTTCACCATTGTTATGCCGCCCCCCAATGTCACCGGCCAGCTCCATATGGGGCATGCGATGGATGCTTCCATGCAGGATGTTCTCATTCGTTACAAGCGGATGCAGGGCTTTGCCGCACTGTGGGTTCCCGGTGTTGATCACGCAGGCATCGCCACGCAGATCCGCGTGGAGGAAGAGCTGCGCAAGGAGGGGCTGACGCGTTATGACCTTGGCCGGGAAAAGTTCCTGGAGAAAGTCTGGGAATGGAAGCATAAGTTTGGCAACCGTATTGTTGAGCAGCAGAAGAAGCTGGGTGCCTCCTGCGACTGGGAGCGCGCACGCTTTACGATGGACGATGGATGCTCCAAAGCGGTACGCGAGGTGTTCGTCAACCTGTACGAGCAGGGTCTGATTTACAAGGGAAGCCGCATCATTAACTGGTGTCCGCATTGTGTTACTGCGCTGTCCGATGCAGAGGTTGAATATGCCGATAAGCCAGGTCATCTCTGGCACATCCGTTATCCGCTGGCGGATGGCACCGGCGAGGTCATCGTCGCGACGACCCGCCCGGAGACCATGCTGGGCGACAGCGGCGTTTGCGTCAATCCCAACGATGAACGCTACAAAGAAATTGTCGGTAAGAAGGTCATCTTGCCGCTGGTAAATAAGGAGATTCCCGTCGTCGCTGACGATTATGCAGAAATGGACTTCGGCACCGGATGCGTCAAGATGACCCCTGCGCACGACCCCAACGACTTTGAGGTCGGCCTGCGCCATAACCTTGAGGTCATCCGCGTGCTGGACGACAACGGCAGGGTTAATGAGTTCGGTGGAAAGTATCAGGGCCTTGACCGCTATGAGGCCAGAAAGCAGATCGTCGCCGATCTGGAGGAGCAGGGCTACCTTGTCAAGGTGGAGCCGTATAACCACAATGTCGGCACCTGCTACCGCTGCCATCGCGATGTCGAGCCCATCATTTCCGCACAGTGGTTTGTCAAGATGAAGCCTCTGGCGGAGGAAGCGCTGCGCGTGGTCAATGAGGGCGAAACGAAATTCGTTCCGGAGCGCTTCACGAAAATCTATACCAACTGGATGGAAAATGTCCGTGACTGGTGCATTTCCCGTCAGCTCTGGTGGGGTCATCAGATTCCGGCGTGGTACTGCGCGGACTGCGGCCATATGACCGTTTCCCGCGAAGATGCCACCTGCTGCGAAGCCTGCGGCAGTAAGAATATCACCCGCGATGAAGATGTACTGGATACCTGGTTTTCTTCAGCACTCTGGCCCTTTGAGACACTGGGCTGGCCTGATACCAACGCGGAGGACTACAAGTACTTCTTCCCGACAGACGTACTCGTGACCGGCTATGACATCATATTCTTCTGGGTTGCACGCATGATCTTCTCGTCCTGCAAGCAGACGGGAAAGCCACCCTTCCATACGGTTCTCATCCATGGCCTTGTCCGCGACGATAAGGGCCGCAAGATGTCCAAATCTCTCGGCAACGGGATTGACCCGCTGGAGATGATCGACCGCTACGGTTCTGACGCTCTGCGCATGAACATGATCACGGCCAACTCACCGGGCAATGATATGCGTTTTTATGTTGAACGCTGTGAGGCAATGCGCAATTTTGCAAACAAGCTTTGGAACGCCAGTCGTTATGTCATGATGAACCTGTCTATTGACAAAAACGAGCTTCCGGAGCTTTCGGAGTTGGAAACGGCAGATAAATGGATTCTCTCCAAGCTCAACACACTCATTGCCGAAGCGACAGAGAATCTGGAAAAATACGAGCTTGGCATCGCAGTGCAGAAGATTTATGACTTCATCTGGGACAGCTACTGCGACTGGTACATCGAGCTGACAAAGTCCCGCCTGTACGGCGAAGACGAACAGAGTAAGCTGACCGCACAGAAGGTACTGCTGTATGTGCTCGACCAGATCCTGCGTCTGATGCACCCCTTCATGCCGTTCATTACCGAAGAAATCTGGCAGGCTATCCCGCACAAGGGAGAAGCCCTGATCGTGGCATCCTGGCCGGTCTATGACGAAGCCCTGAACTTCAAGGCAGAAGAATCGGCAATGGAGAGCATTATGAGCGCGATCCGCGCCGTGCGCAACCGTCGTGCGGAGATGAATGTCCCGCCTTCCAAGAAATGCACGCTCTACATCGTGACAAAGAAACCGGAGATCTTTACAGAGGGCAGCGGATTTATGACTCGTCTTGCCTACGCTGATCAGGTCGTCGTGTGCGATACGGAGCCCGAGGGACATGAGTCCATGATCTCCTGCGTGACGCATGATGCAGCAGTCTATCTGCCGATGAATCAGCTTCTTGACATCGAGAAGGAGCTGGCGCGCATTGCCAAAGAGAGAGAAAAGACGGAGAAGCAGCTTGCCGGCATCCGCGGAAAGCTGAGCAATGAGGGCTTCCTGTCCAAAGCGCCGGAAGCAGTCGTGAATGCCGAACGTGCAAAGATGGAAAAGCTGGAGGGTCTGCTTGCCCAGCTTGCCGAAAGCGAGCAGCGTATGAAGCATCTTTGATACCACTTGATTGCCGCTGCGTGGATTTTTCACGCAGCGGTTTTTGTGCTTTATTTCTGCGGCCATATGGTGTATAATAATATTAATATGGGGTTTTAGCCGTGTGTGTGCGGCAGAAAGGAACGGACAATGGAAAAGAAAAAAATCCGGCAGCCGTCACAGAAAAGCGGGCCGCTGTGCGATGTCTATGCACTGCTGCACGATCTGGTATACATTCTTGCAGGAATCACGCTGTTTTTTGTTTTTGTCATCCGTTTGGTGGGTGTTTCCGGCCCGTCCATGAAGCCTACGCTGCAAAACGGGGACTACGTCGCTCTTCTGAGCAATTTTTTGATGGGCGACTTGAAGCAGGGCGACATTATTGTTGCGCGCAAGCAGACTTTTGAGAATGGTGAACCCATCGTTAAGCGTGTCATTGCAACGGAAGGGCAGACCATCGACCTTCGCTATGATGCAAACGGCTTCTGCACGGTCTATGTGGACAACGAGCCCTTGCGGGAGGAGTATATCAATGAACCGATGTTGGAAGCCGGATATTCTATGCTGAACTTTCCTTTGAAGGTTGAAAAGGACTGCGTCTTTGTCATGGGAGATAACCGCAATCATTCGGCAGACAGCCGCTATACCAGAATCGGACAGATTGAAAAAAGTCAGGTGCTTGGCAAGGTGCTGCTGGTTTTGTTCCCCGGTAAGGATGAGAATGAAACCCGCGACTTCAGCCGGATCGGAGGTGTGTCATGACGGACGACCGTATGAGCATTCAGTGGTATCCGGGACACATGACTAAGACCCGTCGTCAGATGGAAGCCGATCTGAAGCTGGTTGATGCTGTATGCGAGCTGGTGGATGCAAGAATTCCATATTCCAGCCGAAACCCGGATATTGCCGCACTCTGCGGCGCAAAACCGCGGATGGTGATCCTCAACCGCATTGATCTTGCTGATCCTGAGATGACCGCCCGCTGGAGCGACTGGTTCCGTGCGCAGGGCGCCGCGGTCGTATGTACAGATTGCAAGAGCCGAAAGGGGATTGACCGCTTCGTTCCTGCGGTGCGAACGCTGCTGGCGGAGAAACTTCAGCGTTATGTCGAGAAAGGACAGGTTGGCCGTCCGCTGAAGCTGATGATCGTTGGGATTCCGAATGTCGGAAAATCGACCTTTATCAATCAGATTGCCGGGCGCAAGGGTGCAAAGGCGGAAAATCGTCCGGGCGTGACCCGTGGAAAGCAGTGGGTCACAGTGGACAGGGGACTGCTTCTATTGGATACGCCTGGTATCCTCTGGCCGAAATTTGACGATGAGGAGGTTGGCCGCCGCCTTGCCTATACCGGAGCAGTCAAGGATGACATTCTTGATGTTGAAACGTTGGCCTGCCATTTGATTGCCATGCTTTGGAAGCGCTATCCGGATGCGCTCCGCACACGATACAAGCTCGATCCACCGGATAATGCAGGAGGGTATGATCTTCTGGCCGAAGCCGGCAGAAAGCGCGGCTTTCTGCTCGCACGCGGCGAGATTGATACTGAGCGCATGGCGCGGGTACTGCTGGAAGAATACCGGAATTGTAAAATCGGAAGATTTACGCTGGAGGGTCCGGATGATGCCGAGATATGAACTGATACGCGAGATTTTCAATCTTTGCGCAAACAACCAAATGCGCGACGTGTTTGTCAGCGAAGTGGAAACTGCCGACACCGATGCGGCTGCGCGCACCTATTGCGACGGAAAAGACGTCAGCTTGGAAAAGACCGTCCGCGAGGACGGTACGATCATTTACGATATTGTGGCCGATGGTCTGCGCCAGCGGCTGAGTTTTACGCCGGATTGAGGGAAAAAGATGAGTGAGCTTTGGAAGTATGAGCATATCTGCTATGACGAGGGTTACGAAATCATATGCGGTGTCGATGAGGCCGGCAGGGGCCCTTTGGCCGGGCCGGTGTGCGCCGCAGCAGTGATTCTACCACGTGACACGGAAATCGAAGGGCTGAACGACTCAAAAAAGCTGTCGGATAAACGCCGCCGTGCACTGTTTGAACAGATTTCTGCACAAGCGCTCAGCTATGGCATTGCCTTTGCAACCGAGCAGGAAATTGATGAAATCAACATTTTGCAGGCAACCTTTCTCGCCATGCGCCGGGCATTGGAGCAGCTTTCCATCCGACCTTCCATGGCGCTGATCGACGGCAACCGGGAGACGGACTTTGGGCTTCCGGTGCAGACAATCATCAAGGGCGACAGTCTGAGTGCAAACATTGCTGCGGCCTCCATCCTCGCCAAGGTGACGCGGGACGACTTTATGGTGCAGCAGGCGGAGCTCTATCCGCAATACGGCTTTGACGTACATAAGGGCTATGGCACACGGGCGCATTATGAAGCACTGCGAAAGTTTGGACCCTGTCCCATCCACAGACGCACTTTCCTGAAAAAACTCTATGCCGAGTGATTTGCTGGGGCGCTGGGGTGAGAGCTTTGCGGCGGAGTATCTGCGAAAAAAGCGCTATACCATCGTCGCAGCGAACTATCGCTGCCGCTTCGGGGAGATCGACCTGATCGCAGAAAACCGGAACTATCTGGTTTTTGTAGAGGTCAAGCTGCGCAAAAATGCGAGTTTTGCCGAAGCGATGGAGTTCGTCGACCGTCGCAAACAGGAACGGCTGCGCCGGACGGCGGAAATGTTCCTTTCTCAGAATGAAACACAGAAACAGCCGCGTTTTGACGTAATTGAGATCTACGCGCCGGAGGGGACGGAAACACGCTGCCCGCAGGTGCGCCACTGGGAGGATGCATTTGCATGAAGCTGTTTGACGGGCATTGCGATACTGCGTTTGAACTGTGGCAGAGGCGAGAAACGCTCTCTCGGAATTCCTGCCACATTGATCTGCTAAAAACGCAGAAATTTGAAAACTACGCACAGATCTTTGCATTTTGCAGCTTCGCAGGCTGTGATGGTATGTTTGAAAAACCGGAAGATGCGCTGACGCATCCAATGGCGGTTCTCCGCCGGGAGATTGAAAAGAATACGAACTATATTCTGCCCGTCAAAGATGCCGATGGAATCCGTAATGCTTGGACAGCCGGAAAGGCAGCAGCACTGTTTTCCATTGAGGGGCCGGAGTGCATCGCCTGCGATCCGGCGCGTCTTGCCGATTTGCGAGCGCAGGGCTTTGTTATGACGACGCTTACCTGGAACGCAGACAATGTGCTGGCGGGCTGGCATGGTTCGGACCGCGGTTTGAGCGCGCAGGGGCGTGAGTTTGTCTGCGAGGCAGAGACTTGTGGAATGCGCATTGATGTCAGCCATCTTTCAGAACGAGCCTTCTGGGAACTCTGTGAATGCGCAAGCGCACCGATCCTCGCCAGCCACTCCAACTGCCGCGCCCTGTGCGGCCACAGTCGAAACCTGACGGATGAGCAGCTCCGTGCGGTAGCTCAGCTCGGCGGAACGGTCGGCCTGAATCTCTATGTGCAATTTCTGGGAGAACATGCGGATTATTCTACCATGCTCTCCCACCTGGAACATTTGCTCTGCGTCTGTGGAGAGCAGCACGTTGCGCTCGGCGGCGATCTCGACGGCTGCGATGCGCTTCCGGAAGGCTTCTCTGATGTTGGAAGCTACGGAACGTTTTACGATTTTCTTCGGGCGCGCGGCTATGATACGCCGCTCCTCGATCGGATTTTCTATCAAAACCTGCTGCAATTATTCTGAAAGGAGAAACGGATGGCACTGTACGCAATCGGAGATCTGCATCTTTCTTTCAGCGCAGACAAGCCAATGGATGTCTTTGGCGGCGCATGGTCAGGCTACGTGGACAAGCTGCGGCAGGGACTATCCGTGATCGGCCCGGAGGACACGACCGTCCTGCTGGGCGATCTGTCATGGGCGCTTGGAATCGACGAGGCGCGGGAGGATTTCGCGTTTATCGACCGGGTCCCCGGGCGCAAAATCATACTGAAGGGCAACCATGACTACTGGTGGACAACAGCATCCAAGTTCTATAAATTCTGCGAACAGAACGGATTTTCCAATCAGTTTATTCTGAATAACAACTGCTATTTTTACGAGGACATTGCTATCACCGGCACGCGCGGCTGGTTCTTTGAGGAGGACGCGGCGCTTGGCAGCCACAATGACAAGATCTTCAAGCGCGAGCTGATTCGCCTGGAGGCATCCCTCAAAGCAGCCGGGACGGAGCATGAGATATACTGTTTCCTGCACTATCCGCCGCGCTACCGCGGGTACCTCTGCCGTGAGATTCTGGACCTCTTCCAGAAGTATAGAGTGAAGCTCTGCTGCTACGGTCATCTGCACGGCGACAGCCATCGACTGGCACTTGAAGGAAGCTTCGAAGGAGTAGAATATCGGCTTGCTGCGGCGGATTTTGTCAATTTTACGCCAATTCGTCTGAAATAAAAAATATAGCTTGTTTTTTTCGCTATTCTCTGATAGAATAGTACGGATTCTGGAGAAAAAATGTGCGCATTCTGCGCAACACATAGGAGGACTATCCAAATGAATGTTAAAAGTGCAGAAAAAGAAACTTCCAAAGCAAGTGTTACCGTCGAGCTGACCAAGGCCGAGTTGGAGCCCGCCATCAACAAAGCCTACCTCAAGTACCGCAAGGACATCGCCATCCCCGGCTTCCGCAAGGGCAAGGCGCCCCGTGTGGTCATCGAAGCTGCTTACGGTAAGCACGTTTTTTATGAAGATGCAATTGAAGAAATGTTCCCGCAGATTTATCAGGATGCCGTTATGACGCAGGACATGAAGCCTGTCGGCCGTCCCAGCGTTTCCGATATGAACATTGCTGATGATGATTCTGTCACGCTGACCATCGTCACCGATCTGTATCCCGTCGTCACCCTCGGCCAGTATAAGGGCATTGAGGTTGAGAAGGTCGACGCAGACGTCAAGGAGACCGAGGTTGACGCTGAGATTGACCGCATGGCACAGAACGTTGCCCGCATCACCACCGTCGAGCGCGCCGCAAAGGATGGCGACACCGCAGTCATCGACTTTGAAGGCTTCCTGAACGGTGTTCCCTTCCAGGGCGGAAAGGGCGAAAACCACGAACTGGTGCTCGGCTCCGGTTCCTTCATCCCCGGGTTTGAGGAGCAGGTCGTCGGCATGAGCGCTGGTGAGGAGAAGGACATTAATGTCACCTTCCCCGAAAACTACCATGCATCCGATCTGGCAGGCAAGGAAGTCACCTTCAAGGTCAAGGTACACGAAGTCAAGGAAACTGTCCTGCCTGAGAAGGACGACGAGTTCGTGAAGGACGTTTCCGAATTCGATACCATGGCTGAGCTGCGCGCTGACATTGAAAAGCGCATCCGCGATGAGAAGCAGGCCGGAATTGACCGTGCCTTTGAAAATGCCGCCGTTGAGAAGGCTGCTGAGAACATGACCGCAGAGATTCCCGACAGCATGGTCGATGAAGAAGTGGATCGCCAGCTTGAGCGCATGGACTATGAGCTGCGCGCACAGGGCGCTTCTCTGGAAGCTTATTCTCAGATGCTCGGCGGCAGTATGGATTCCATCCGCAAGAGCCTGCGTCCGGGCGCACTGAATGCCGTTCGCACCAATGTCATGCTTGACGCAGTCGTGGATGCCGAGAAGATTGAGGTTTCCGAGGAAGAGTGCGAAGAAGAATACAAGAAGCTGGCCGACAGCTACAAGATGGAGCTGGATAAGGTCAAGGAGCTGCTGCCCGTGGACGGCATGAAGGGTGACCTTCAGGTCCGCAAGGCTGCAAAGCTGATTGCCGAGTCTGCCGTTGCCGTCGCGCCGAAGGCAGAGGAAAAAGCGGAATAATTTTCCTCTTACATGGTTAGAATGTTTCTGATCGTGATTTGAAAGGAGCTTTGGTATGAGTTTAGTACCTTATGTTGTGGAACAGACCAGCCGCGGTGAGCGCTCGTATGATATTTTCTCCCGCCTGCTGAACGACCGTATCATCTTTCTCTCTGAGGAGGTCAATGATACCACTGCCAGCCTGATCGTAGCGCAGATGCTGTATCTGGAAGCTCAGGATCCGGACAAGGACATCCAGTTCTACATCAACAGCCCCGGCGGTTCCGTAACCTCCGGCCTTGCGATCTATGACACCATGCGGTACATCAAGTGCGATGTTTCCACGATCTGTATTGGCATGGCCGCGTCCATGGGCGCATTTCTGCTGTCAGCCGGAACAAAGGGAAAGCGGATTGCGCTGCCGAATGCGGAGATCATGATCCATCAACCGTCCGGCGGTGCGCAGGGGCAGGTCACGGACATTCAGATCCACGCCAACCGCATCGCGGAGATCAAGAAGAAGCTCAATGAGATCATGGCGGAGAATACCGGCCGGTCGATCGAAGAGGTCACGCGCGATACCGAACGCGACCACTTCCTTACCGCTGAGCAGGCGAAAGAATACGGACTGATTGATAAGGTTATTTATCAGAGATAAACGAGATAGCATCGGGAGGGATATGATTTGGCGGACAAATTGATTCGCTGCTCTTTCTGCGGGAAGACACAGGGACAGGTGAAGCGTATTCTGTCAGGCCCCAATAACGTTTACATCTGCAACGAATGTGTTGCCCTCTGTGGGACGCTCCTGCAGGAAGATATGTATGAAACCACGCAGCAGCTTCCGGAAAAGCCGGAGCATCTCCCAACCCCCAAGCAGATCAAGGAATATATGGATGGTTATATTATCGGGCAGGAGAGAGCCAAGATCGCGCTTTCCGTCGCGGTATATAACCACTATAAGCGCATCTATTTTGGCGGGGAATCCGACGTTGAGCTGCAGAAGAGCAACATTTTGCTGATTGGCCCGACCGGCTGCGGCAAAACGCTCTTTGCTCAGACGTTGGCAAAGATTTTGAATGTCCCCTTTGCCATCGCGGACGCGACCACCCTCACTGAGGCCGGTTATGTCGGCGAGGATGTGGAGAACATCCTTCTGCGCCTTCTGCAGGCGGCGGATTTCGATGTGGAGCTGGCCGAGCGCGGTATCATCTACATTGATGAGATGGATAAAATTGCCCGCAAGAGCGAAAACACCTCCATTACGCGCGATGTTTCCGGCGAAGGCGTGCAGCAGGCTTTGCTGAAAATTCTGGAAGGTACCGTTGCCAATGTTCCCCCGCAGGGCGGCAGAAAGCATCCCCAGCAGGAGTTCATCCAAATCGACACGACAAACATTCTCTTTATCTGCGGCGGCGCGTTTGACGGCCTGGATAAGATCATTGAAAAACGCACCGACCATTCCAGCCTTGGCTTCGGCTCCGAACTCAAGAGCCGGGAGGAGCAGGATGTCGGCACGCTCTTTGAACAGGTGCAGCCGCACGATCTTCTGAAGTTCGGCATCATTCCGGAACTGGTCGGCCGCCTGCCGGTGGTGACAAGTCTGTCGAGTCTTCGCAAGGAGGATCTGGTACGTATCCTGACAGAGCCGAAGAACGCTTTGTGCCGGCAGTATCGCAAACTGTTGGAGCTGGATCACGTAACACTGAACTTTGAGAATGCGGCGCTCGATGCGATCGCGCAGAAGGCGATCGACCGTAAGATCGGCGCCCGCGGCCTGCGTGCGGTGTTGGAGGACGTCATGACAAATGTTATGTATGAAATTCCCTCCGATCCGTCCATCAGCGAGGTTCTGATCACGAAAGACTGCGTGGAAAAGGGCAGCCAGCCGGAGTTGACGCACACCAAGGAGCGCGCAAGGCTGAAGCGCCCCAATGCGGGATAAGAAAATAGGGGAAGGGGGCGCGGAAACCATTTCTGGGGTTTCTATGCCTCCTTCCTGCTCTAATTGCAAATATTTCTGCGGAAAGGAGTACGCATGAACGAATTGATTCTATCTGAGAAAATGCCGGTTCTGGCTTTGCGTGGACTGACGGTATTTCCTAAGACGACGATACACTTTGATGTTGGGCGGGAAAAATCCGTCCGTGCGCTGGACAAAGCCATGTCCGGTGACCAGCGCATTTTTCTTGTAACACAAAAGGATATTTTACAGGATGATCCATCTTTTGACGATCTGTATCCGGTAGGCACAGTCGCTCGTGTGCGGCAGGTTTTGAAAATGCCGGGAGATGCTGTGCGTGTTCTCATTGTGGGCGAGTACCGTGCAAAAGTTACGGAGGTTCGCAAAACCGATCCCTACCTCTGTGCGCGCGTGGAGTCCATCCCGGATGCGGAATACAGCAAGAACACCCCCAAGGTAGAAGCCCTGGTTCGTCAGGCTGCACAGCTTTTTGACGAGTTTGCAGATCTGACGCAGCGTCCCGTGCAGGAGACGATGCTGAAAATTCTGGCCTCTGACGACCCCGGCTATATTGCAGACCTGATGAGCCAGAGCGCGACCTACGGCTTTGCCGAGAAGATGCGCGTTTTAGAGCAGCGGCATCCGGTGCGCCGTCTGGAAATCTCCAACAAACTCTTTGCGCATGAGCTGGAGGTTCTGCGCATGGAAAATCAGCTTCAGGACCAGACCCAGCAGAGCATTGACAAGGGGCAGCGCGACTATTTTCTGCGCGAGCAGATGAAGGTCATTCGCAATGAACTGGGCGAAGGCGACGATGAGGCGGAATTTGACGAATACCGTGAGAAGATTGATAAGCTGGCGCTTCCGGAAGAAATCACGGAAAAGCTCAATAAGGAATTGCAGCGCCTGATGAAGCAGCCCTTCGGTTCGGCGGAGTCCTCCGTAATTCGGAACTATCTGGATGTGGCACTGGAGCTGCCGTGGAATATCCGAACCAAAGAACGCTGCGATGTACGTGCAGCGCAGAAAATTCTGGACGAAGATCACTTTGGCCTGGAAAAGGTCAAGGAGCGAATTCTTGAAGTTCTGGCAGTAAAGCAGCTTGCGCCGGAGCTGCCCGGACAGATCATCTGTCTGGTCGGCCCTCCGGGCGTTGGCAAAACGTCCGTTGCCATGAGCATCGCCCGTGCCCTTAATCGAAAGCTCGCGCGCATCTCTCTCGGCGGCATCCATGATGAAGCTGAAATCCGCGGCCACCGCAAGACCTATATCGGCGCGATGCCGGGCAGAATTCTGACGGCAATTCAGCAGGCCGGCAGCAAGAATCCGCTTCTGCTTTTGGATGAGATTGACAAGCTGGGCAGCGATTATCGAGGCGACCCTGCCTCTGCACTGCTCGAGGTTCTGGATTCCGAACAAAACACAACTTTCCGCGACAATTTCCTGGAGCTTCCCTTTGATCTGAGCGAGTGCATGTTCATCACAACAGCCAACACGACGGACACCATCCCGCGCCCGCTTCTTGACCGTATGGAAGTGATCGAACTCGGTTCTTATACGGATGAGGAAAAGCTGATGATTGCGAAGCAGCATCTGCTGCCGAAGCAGCTAAAAAAACATGGTTTGAAAAAAACGCAGCTACGCGTGTCGGACGATGCCATTCGGGAAATGATAACCTGCTACACGCGTGAATCCGGTGTGCGTAATCTTGAACGCGAGATTGCAACCCTTTGCCGTAAATGCGACATGCGGTTTGTCACTGAACCGGACTGCAAGCGAATTACCGTCACCGGTACGGTAATTGACCGTTTCCTCGGGCCGCGCAAGTTCCTGCCGGACAAAATGCCTCCTTCGGATACGGTCGGTCTTGTTACCGGCCTTGCCTGGACGGCGGTCGGTGGCGAAACGCTGGAGGTCGAGTGCAATGTGGTCGAGGGCAGCGGTAAGCTGAATCTGACAGGCAATCTCGGCGATGTAATGAAGGAATCCGTACAGGCGGCAATGAGCTATATCCGCAGCCGCGCGCAACGTCTGCATATCCCGGAGGATTTTTATAAGACAAAGGACATCCATGTTCACTTCCCGGAAGGCGCCATCCCGAAGGACGGCCCATCTGCCGGCATTACGGTCTGTACCGCCATGGTTTCCGCCCTGACGGATCGCCCGGTTCGCCGCGATATTGCAATGACCGGCGAGATTTCCATCCGCGGGCGTGTGCTGCCCATCGGCGGCTTGCGCGAAAAGACCATGGCTGCACTGCGCCATGGCGTGCGCACGGTCATCATTCCGAAGGAGAACGAAAAGGATTTGCAGGAGATCGACCAGACGGTTCGCCGTGCGCTGAATTTCCTGCTGGTCGAGCATGTGGACGCTGTGATCGATGCCGCTCTGATTCCGGAGCAGGAAGAGCCGAAAGAGCTGATTCCGCAGCATACGGAGCGTGCGCTTCCGGTCGCGCATGACGCGCCGAAGCCGAAGACGGGGATTCGCCAATGATGAATTTACAAAAGGTCGAATTTGTCAAATCTGTTGCACAGGCTAATATGTTTCCGGTGGACGGTCTGCCGCAGATCGCATTTGCAGGAAAATCAAACGTCGGAAAATCCTCGGTTCTCAACTGCGTTTTGCAGCGAAAGAATTTTGCCCGCGTTGGTCAAACGCCGGGCAAAACCGTCCATATCAACTTTTTCAGGATCGATGGAAGAGCATACTTTGTAGACCTGCCGGGCTACGGCTATGCAAAGGTAGCCGCTTCAGAAAAGGAACGCTGGGAAAAGCTAATGGAGTCTTATTTTGCAGCACCGGAGCATATCACGCTCGGCGTGATGATCGTCGATGCGCGTCATGCGCCGACACGACTTGACTGCGTCATGGCAGAGTTGTTTCGCAATACTGGCCGTCCATTTGTGGTCGTGGCAAATAAGCTCGACAAGCTGAAAAAAAGCGAGATCGAACCGAATCTTGCCTGCATCCGTGAAACACTGGAGCTGCCGGAGGAGGTAAAGCTTCTGCCGTTTTCTGCGGAGAAGGGAACCGGCAGGGAATTGCTTGTTCGGGAAATTATGTCGGCTGCGGAGTAACAGCAAAACAGCACAGGGGAGTTTTCCCTTGTGCTGTTGTATTATCCGCAACAGGCTATTTTTTTGTTGCGATTCTTCAAAAGAAATGGTATACTAACTTAGATATAAAGCGAAGAGGGATTGCATGGAAGAACCGAGCTACCACTTGTCAGGCGTAGTCAGGACGCGGGATGAGCTTCCGGCGGACTTTGACGGCCCGCTGGACGTGATCCTGCTCTTGCTGAGCAAGAATAAAATTGAAATACAGGATGTCAGCATTACCTCCATTCTGGAACAGTATCTGGCCTATCTGGAAGAGCGCAAGCGTCTGGATATGGAAATTGCCAGCGAATTTATCGCGATGGCCTCCTACCTGATGCTGATCAAAACCAAGATGCTGCTTTCTGCAACAGAGCGCGAGGAAGCCATGAGTGAGATGGAGCTGCTGATTCGCTCTCTGGAGGAGCGCCAGCGCGCAGAGGCCTACGAGCAGATTCGCACGGCGGTAAGCTTTCTGGAGCCGCGCAATGATATTGGCCGCGCAATTTTCACGAAACAGCCGGAACCGCTGCGCATGGACTCTGCCTATCGGTACCGTCACGAGAAGGAGGATCTTCTGCGTGCATTTTCCGCCCTTGCTGAGCGGAGTGAACGCAGGCTGCCGCCGCCGGTCTCAAACTTCACGGGCATTGTCGGTGCCGAACCGTACCCTGTGACAAAAAAGGCCGCTCAAGTGCTCAAAAGGCTTCTGATGCGCGGCGTCGAGCGATTCAGGAATCTGTTTCGCGGCAGCCGGACGCGCAGTGAAATTGTCGCGACCTTCCTTGCGGTACTGGAATTGTGCCGCGTACACAGCGTTGAGGTAGAGGACTGCGGCGATAACGACGTAAATATCCGCTTCTGCAAGATGCCGGAGGAAGAAATGGAGAGTTTGGATGGAACAGTCGGAACTGAAGCGGGCACTTGAGGCGATTCTCTTTGCTGCCGGAGAACCGGTGGAAACGGCGCGTCTGTCCGGCGCGCTTGAATGTGACCCGGATGAAATCGACCGCGCGGCACGGGAGCTGATGGATGAACTCTCCTACAACCGCCGCGGCGTGCGCATTGTCCATCTTGGCAAGGCTTATCAGATGTGCTCCTCCGGTGAGATGGCAGAATATGTTATGAAAGCTCTGGAAACGCGCAAACCTCCAAAGCTTTCGGCTTCCCAGTTGGAGACCCTCACGATCATTGCCTATTATCAGCCTGCAACGAAGGCTTATGTCGAACAGATCCGCGGCGTGGACAGCTCCTATTCCGTTTCTGCGCTGCTCAATAAACAGTTGATTGAGGAATGCGGGCGCCTGAATGTACCGGGCCGTCCCATTCTCTACCGGACGACGCCGGACTTTTTGCGGACCTTTGGGCTGGAAAGTCTGGACGAGCTGCCGGAAATTGAAAAAATGCAGTTTTCCAAGCGTGAAATTACAGAAAAGGAAGGTACGGAAAATGAGTCAGAACATCAATGAACTTCTCGGCGCTTCCATGGCCAAGGTGCGCGAAATGGTTGATGCCAATACCGTAGTCGGCACACCGATTCCGGCAGGCGAGGGAACAACCCTGATCCCGATCTCCAAAATCTCCTTCGGTATGGCCTCCGGGGGCTCCGATATCCCGACCAAGAATCAGAGCGGCGCATTTGGCGGCGGTGCCGGCTGTGGCGTGAAGATTATTCCGGTAGCGTTTCTCGTTCTTCAGGGTGAACGTGTGCGCATTCTGCCCATCGCCGAGCCGGCGACAAACGCTGTTGAGCGCATGGTTGAGCAGTTTCCCGTGCTGGTCGATAAAATTTCCGATCTGGTACAGGGAAAAAGAACGGACAATTCCGAGATTTAACACGAATGATACATCCCCCGGATGCGAATACTGTCCGGGGTGATGTAAAATGCTACGGCGAATGACCGCAGCGGCAGCCGCTCTTGTTGCTGCCGTTGTTCTATCTCTGCAATGCGCCGCCGTTCCGGCAACCGGCGCAACTTCTATGATTCTTATAGATGCAGACACCGGCGCGATTCTTGCTGAAAAAAACGCCGACGTTCCCTCCCTGGTTGCGAGTACAACAAAAATCATGACTGCATTGGTCATTGTTCGGCACTGCAATCTTGACCGTCGTGTCCACATTCCTGCGGAGGCATCCGGTGTCGAAGGCTCCTCCATGTACCTTAAAGCAGGGGAGGAGCTGACGTTGCGCGAGCTGCTCTATGGCATGATGCTGCACTCCGGCAACGACGCCGCGCTCGCCCTCGCACTTTGCAGTGCAGGAAGCGCTGCGCGTTTCGTCGATTGGATGAACGACACCGCCCAGCGCTTGGAGTTGCACAATACACACTTCGCCAACCCTAATGGTTTGGATGATGAAAACAACTATTCCACTGCACGTGACCTGGCATTTTTAACACGTGAGGCACTACAGGAACCCGCATTTTTGCAGATTGTGTCCACCAAAAGCATCCGTATTGGAGAGCGCTGTCTGACCAATCACAATCGCCTTTTATGGTCTTTAGAGGGCGCTATCGGCGTAAAAACCGGGTTTACCCGTGCGGCAGGCCGGATTCTTGTCAGTGCGGCGGAACGCGGCGGGCGTAAACTGATTGCAGTTACCATTCGCGACAGCAATGACTGGCAGGATCACGCGACACTTTATTCTTATGGATTTTCCCTGTACAAGCAGCGAACAGTGCTGGAAAAAGGTCAGAGCACCGCAGAAATCGAACTGGCTGACGGCACACAAGCCGTGCTCATTGCGGAGCGGGCATTTTCCTGCTCTCTGCGCGAGGACGAAGCCGTTGAGGTGCACGTGACCTACCCACGCTGCGCATTTTGCACAGGCGTGCCTGGTACACCTGCCGGATTTGCCGGTATATGGATAGGCGATACCTGCCTTGGAACCATACCGCTTCTTTGGGGATAGGTAAGATGAAAGAAAGAATACAAAAAATCCTGTCTGCGCGGGGGCTCGTCTCCCGCAGGACAGCAGAGGACTGGATCCGTGCCGGGCGCGTATGCGTCAACGGATCGGTGTGCAATCTTGGCGCAACAGCGGATCCTGATACAGACTGTATTGAAATTGACGGCAGGCCGCTGCCGCCGCTGCCGGAAAAGAAATATCTGATGCTGAACAAGCCGCGTGGCTATGTAACCACGCTGAAGGATGAAAGGAATAGAAAAACGGCTGCCTCTCTGGTTGACTGCGGCTGCCGCGTTTATCCCGTCGGGCGGTTGGACTGTGATTCCGAGGGGCTGCTCCTTTTTACGAACGACGGCGCTCTTGCCGACCGGTTAATGCACCCACGTTCTAATATCGGAAAGACCTATGAGGTCACAGTCGAGGGCGACTGGCAAAGCGGTGAGCACCTCCTTGCACGGCCGATTGTCCTTGATGGCTACCGCATCCGCCCGCCTGCCGTTCGCCTTCTGCACGGTGAAGGGAGCCATGCAGCGTTTGAAATCACTATCCACGAGGGGCGCAATCGCCAGATTCGCAGGATGTGTCAGGCTGCGGGGCTCCGCGTGCTGCGCCTGTGCCGGATACGGGAGGGTGTGCTGTGTCTTGGAGCGCTTCCCACCGGGAAATGGCGTGAACTGACCAAAGAAGAAATTAAAAGTTTGAATGAGGAATGAACCATGACTGCCGATATTTTAAGCTGTATACATAACAAAATGAGCGGCTTTTCCAAGGGGCAAAAACGCATTGCCGCCTATATTCTGGAATCTTATGACAAGGCTGCTTTTCTGACGGCCGGTACCCTGGGCAGAACGGTCAATGTTTCCGAATCCACGGTTGTCCGCTTTGCGGCGGAGCTCGGCTATGACGGCTATCCAGCCATGCAGAAGGCGCTGCAGGAGATGGTACTCAACCGATTGACAGCCGTGCAGCGCATCGAAGTGTCCAGTGAGCGTCTGGGAGAACAGGACATTCTCTCCACCATTCTGCAATCGGATATCGAAAAGCTGCGAGCCTCCATGGAGAGCATCGACCGCAGCGCTTTTACGGGCGCAGTTGACGCTCTTTTGTCTGCACGGCGGGTTTATATTCTCGGTGTTCGCTCCTCTGCGGCGCTGGCTGAGTTCTTTGGATATTATCTGAATTATATGTTTGAAGATGTGCGTGTGGTCACAGGCGCATCCGAAAGTGAGCTGTTTGAGAAAATCGTCCATGTTGCGCCGCAGGATGCTGTGGTTGGCATCAGTTTCCCCCGTTATTCTACGGCAACCTCAAAGGCTCTGCAATACTGCGCCAGTGCCGGCGCACAAGTGATTGCCCTGACTGACTGCGACACTGCGCCCATCGCGCAGAGTGCGGATTATCTGCTGACGGCAAAAAGCGACATGGTCTCCCTTGTGGACTCTCTGGTCGCGCCGATGAGCCTGATCAATGCGCTGATCGTTGCAGTTGCCTCCCGCCGCAGGCAGGAGGTCACAAAGACGCTCGATAGTCTGGAAAGAGTGTGGGACCGCTATGGCGTTTACGAAAAAATCGACGGCTGACGTCGTCGTGATTGGCGGCGGCGCGGCAGGGATGTTTGCCGCGATCCATGCGGCAGGGCGCGGTCTGCGCGTACTGCTTCTGGAAAAGAATCCTGCCTGCGGAAAAAAACTTCTGATCACTGGTAAGGGGAGATGCAATGTAACGAACAACTGCCCGCCGGAGGAAGTCTTGAAAAATGTTCCGCGCAACAGCCGCTTCCTCTACAGCAGCGTCTTTGCCTTTCCGCCGGAGGCGGCTATGGCATTTTTCGAAGAAAACGGCTGCCCTCTGAAAACAGAACGCGGTAATCGTGTCTTTCCGGTTTCTGACCGCTCCATGGACGTTCTCTCTGCGCTGATGCGGGCTATGAGCGCCGCAGGGGTACAGCGCAGGCAGGGAAGCGTCACACACATTTTAGCAGATAGCGGCCGTGTTTGCGCAGTGCAGACAGCGGAGGAAACAATTTCCTGCCGTGCCGCAATTCTCTCTACCGGCGGCGCCTCCTATCCGCTGACCGGCTCCACCGGTGACGGCTACCGACTGGCTGCCGCTCTCGGGCATACGGTCACGCCGGTCGCCGGCTCTCTGGTTCCCTTGGTAAGCGATGATACCGATTGCTCAGAAATGCAGGGACTTTCTCTGCGCAATACGGCGCTTCGGCTGCTGGACAGCCGGGGGAAAACTGTCTATTCCGATTTTGGCGAGCTTTTGTTCACACATTTCGGTGTTTCCGGCCCAATGGCACTGTCTGCCTCGGCGCATATGGAGCCCGGAATGCAGTATATTATCCTGCTTGATCTCAAACCTGCACTGGATGAGGCGATGCTGGACGCACGCTTTCTGCGCGATTTTGAGAAATACAGCAATCGCAGCATGGAGAATGCACTTGCCGATCTTTACCCGCATTCCATGATCCCGGTTCTTCTGCGCCGGGCGGGGATAAACCCCGCACTGCGTGCAAATTCCCTGAGTAAGGCACAGCGCCACGCGCTTCTTGAGCATACCAAAAGATTCGCTGTTTCCATTTCCGGAACGCGTCCGGTTTCCGAGGCGATCATCACACGCGGCGGTGTGGAGGTGCGCGAAATTGACCCGAAAACCATGCAGTCCAAACGAATTTCCGGACTGTTTTTTGCAGGAGAAGTCATTGACTGCGATGCCTATACCGGCGGCTTTAATTTGCAGATTGCCTGGTCGACCGGGTATGCTGCGGCAAGCGGCTGTGCAGCTTTACTTGAGAATCAGCGTGTCAATGATTGACAAAACGCTGCTGCTGCGGTAAAATATACAAAGTTTTGAATTGAATCAGGAGAGAGCTATGAAATATTACAGTGTCGCGATCGACGGTCCGGCGGGCGCCGGAAAAAGCACCATGGCGCGCCGCGCTGCGCAGACGCTGGGATTTGTCTATGTGGACACTGGCGCGATTTACCGAGCGGTTGCCTGCGCAGTTCTGCGCAGTGGGGTGCAGCCGGAGGAGGGCGACGCCGTTTCTGCGCTTCTTCCGCAGCTTCGGATGCGCCTTAGCTGGACGCCTGACGGTGTGCAGCACGTCTTTGTGAATGACGAAGATCTGACGACGCAGCTCCGCAGCCCCGAGGTCTCTGCCGTGGCTTCCAAGATTTCAGCTCTTCCTCCGGTTCGCAGGTTTCTGCTCGATACGCAGCGTGACGTTGCAAAAATGAATAACGTCATCATGGACGGCCGAGACATCGGGACTGTCGTCCTGCCGGATGCGGATGTGAAGATTTTTCTTTCCGCCTCCGCTCAGGTGCGTGCACGCCGCCGCTGGCTGGAGTTGCAGTCAGCCGGCAGACCGGACACCTACGAGGATGTCCTGCGCGACATGAACGAGCGCGACTACCGCGACTCTCATCGTGCAGCGGCGCCGCTTGCCTGCGCGCAGGATGCGCAAAGGCTTGATACCTCCGAGCTTTCTTTGGAAGAAAGCATCGCGGAAATTCTCAAAATCATCCGGGAGAAAACTGGCTTATGAAAGAATTTTCTCAGCGCTTTTATCACTTTATTTTTTGGCCGATTCGCATCGCCTTTGCACTGAAACATCCGGTGCTGCGTGTACACGGCAAGGAGAATATTCCTCAGGGTCCTGCCATTCTCTGCTGTAACCACAGTGCTTTTTCCGATCCCATCTGGGTCATCTTTGCCGCGCATCCGAAGCGTATTTTCCGAACGATGGCAAAGAAGGAGCTCTTTGACCACCGGTTTCTGGGCTGGCTGATTGGCAAGGTAGGCGCTTTCCCTGTGGATCGGACAATCAGCGATATCAATGCCGTTAAAACCGCCATGCAGGTTCTTCGCTCCGGGGACAAGCTGCTGATTTTCCCGGAGGGAACGCGAATCCGCAAGGGAAAGGTTTCACACCCACACGGCGGCGCGATTATGATTGCCGCGCGTATGGAGGTTCCTGTCGTGCCTGTATATCTATCCATAAACAAACGCCTCTGGCGGCCTTTGGACGTCGTTTTTGGCGAGCCCTACCATCCGCATCCCTCCGACCGCCGCGTATCAAATGAGGAACAGGAAAAGCTCTCCGTGGAGCTCATGGAAAAAATCTACAAGTTGGGTGAAAACCTGTGATAATCCGTGTTGCCGAAACCGCCGGCTTCTGCTATGGCGTCAACCGCGCAGTCGACCTTGTGGAACAGACCATCCGAACGGGAAAACCTGTTGTAACGCTTGGCCCCATTGCCCACAACCGCCACCTGGTTCGTTATTTTGAAGAGCTCGGTATAAATGTTGCTTCCGATCCCGATCAGATTCCGGATGGCTGTGCTGTCATTATCCGCTCTCATGGCGTTCCGCGTGCCGTTTACGAGGGGCTTTGCAAGCGGAATCTGGAGATCATAGATGCGACCTGTCCTTCCGTAAAGCGGATTCACAGAATTGTTTCGAAAGCCGAGGAACAGGGACGTCAGCCGGTTATTATCGGGACACCCACACACCCTGAGGTCATTGCGATTGCAGGCTGGTGCAGGCGTCCGCTGGTCTTTCCGGACGCGTTGGCACTGCAAAACTGGCTGGATTCCGCGCCGAAAAACCACGATTTGCCGCTGTGTATGGTATCCCAAACCACCAGCACGAAATTTTTATGGGAATCTTGCAAGAAAATCGCAAAAAAAGTGTGTACAAATTGCGAAATCTTTGATACAATATGCAAAGCAACTGAAAATCGGCAGACCGAAGCGGCGGAGCTAGCATCCAGGAGTGATGCAATGATCGTCGTCGGAGACAAAAGCAGCTCCAATACGGTACGCCTTGCGCACATCTGTTCTGAGCATTGCAGCAATGTTATGCTCGTGGATAACGCTTCCGAGCTGGAAGCAGACAAGCTGATCGGTGCGCATTCCATCGGTATCACAGCAGGTGCGTCGACACCTGCGTGGATAATAAAGGAGGTCAAGCAGACTATGAGCGAAATTACTAATGTTGATGCTGTTGCAGAGGAGAACTTCGAGGAACTTCTCGGACAGTCCATCAAGACTTTGAATACAGGAGATAAGGTTCTGGGTGTCGTAACAGCAATCGGCAACACCGAAGTCCAGGTTGATCTTGGCACGAAGCACGCCGGCTACATTCCGTATGACGAAGTCAGCGCAGATCCCACCGTCAAGCCTGAGGATATCCTCAAGGTCGGCGACGAGATTGAAGTCTTTGTCGTTCGCGTCAACGATCAGGAAGGCACCGTGCAGCTCAGCAAAAAGAAGCTGGACGGCATGAAAGTTTGGGACGACGTCGAAGCCGCTTGCGAAAACAAGACGACCGTCGAAGGCGTAATCACCGAAGAGAACAAGGGCGGCCTTGTTGCCAATGTTAAGGGTGTGCGTGTGTTCATTCCTGCCTCCCAGACTGGCGTTCCCAAGGGCGGCGATATGGCTGCAATGAAGGGTCAGACCGTCCAGATGAAGATTACCGAGTTCAACCGTGCCCGCCGCAGAGTGGTCGGTTCCATCCGTGCTGTCAATGCAGAAGCCCGTAAGGCTGCTGTTGAGAAGCTCTGGAGCGAGATCGAGGTCGGCAAGAAGTATAACGGTGTTGTCAAGTCCATCATCAGCTACGGTGCGTTTGTTGACATCGGCGGCGTGGACGGCATGGTTCATATTTCTGAGCTGTCCTGGGGTCACATCAAGACGCCGGAAGAGGTCGTCAAGGTTGGCGATCCCATCGAAGTCTATGTCATCAAGTTCGACCCGGAGAAGAAGAAGATCTCCCTCGGCTACAAGACTCCCGAGATGAATCCGTGGAACCAGTTCTGCGCGAAGTATTCTGTGGGCGACGTTGTCAAGGTCAAGATTGTCAAGCTGGTTGATTTCGGCGCATTTGCTGAGATCCTGCCCGGCGTTGACGGCCTGATTCACATCTCCCAGATTTCCGACCGTCATGTTGAGAAGGCTTCCGATGCACTGAGCGAAGGCCAGGAAGTGGATGCAAAGATCATCGACATCGACACCGAGCGCAAGCGTATCTCCCTGTCCATCCGTGCACTGCTTGTTCCGTCCGCAGACGAGGCAGAGGAGTCCGCAGAGTAATTTCATTCCCACCATGCGTCCTGGGATATTCTGAAGTAAATTAAGTATGGCGCCTGTTGTTCTCATACAGCAGGCGTCATTTCTTATATATATTTGTTTTTTCTGACCAATATCGTCGCCGTTAATCACGGCGGCATTCTTTTTTCCGGCAGTCCCCAAGATGCTGTGGTCTTCCGCAGTAATTGCTGAAGAATCTGCTTTCAAAAGCCCAAAACCTAGTGCTGAAAAAACGCAGCACAACGCTTGCATTTCTCTTCTGTTTGTGATAGTATTGGTATGTGTACTAATATTATCCTGAAGGAGTGGTGTTGTTGAGAAGAGACAGCAGTGAGACAAAGAAGAAAATTCTGACCGCCTGCGTCCGACTGTTTTTGGAGGAGGGTTATAAGAACACCTCCGTCAGCCGGATTGTTGAAGAAGCGGGCGTTGCAAGAGGAAGCTATCTGAATCTGTTCCCAACCAAGGATAGAATTCTGTTGGATTTGACCGAAACGATGTTCGACGGGCAGTTCGGCGTGGCAAAGAGCATTGCAGACAGTAATCTGCCGCCGGTTTTCGCCTATGCTGTAGAAACGTCAATTCAGCTTACCCTGACCGAGCTGAATGAAAACCTGCGTGATATCTATATCGAGGCCTATACGATTCCGGACACAGCAGAATATATCTATCTGCACACTACGGCGGAATTGAAGCAGATCTTCGGCGCGAATTTCCCTGATTACAGCGACAGTGATTTTTATGAAATGGATATCGGTACGGCAGGGCTGATGCGCAACTATATGGCGCGAAAATGCGACATCCATTTCCCGCTGGATCGCAAACTCAGCCGCTTTCTGACGGCGGCCATGCGGGTGTATAAGGTGCCGGAAGAGGAACAGGCAAAAGTCCTTGCCTTTATCCAGTCATTGGATATTCAGGCAATTGCTACAAAAGTTATGTATAAACTGTTCGCTATGCTGGAAATGAAATATGATTTTAAGCTGTCTAAGGGCGGCAACAGGGAGGAGCCAAAATGAAAAAATGAATACTCAGCATCATCCTAAGCATTTGCATGATCGTCGGCCTTCTGCCAATGCTTGCTCTGGCAGAGGACATCGTGATTCCGCCTTTTATCGACCCAGAAACAGAGGAGGATTACGGCGGCGAAAAGATTCTTGAGGATATGGAGAAACAGACGGCAACCGTTCCAGAGAATGCTGCGGCGCCCTACGGCAAGTCCTCCGATCCGCTCACGCTCGTGGAAAAGGAGGAGCTTTACCTCACGATCCCCGGTGTAAGCACAAGGATTTTCACAAAGAATGCAAGCGAGGATGCGAAGATAGCGGTTGAGCCAATGAGCGGTATATTTAAGCTGCGCTTTACCAAGAGTGTTGCGTTCGATCCGACGGGCAGCGGCAAGCGCAATCATATTGCGGTTCTCGGCTTCCAGCCGGGCAGCGGCGCTGCTTTCAACGGTGCGGCACATCTGGTCATCATTAACGCAGATTCCAACACGGTCGTTAAGGACTTTGAGCTGGACAAAGATTGGTTTGGCTGGATCGGCGACCTGACAACGGCGACGGCCAACAACTTCTTTTCCGTTACGGCGGGCGACTATAACGGCGACGGACGCGACTCTGTCGTGGTCTACTGCACGACTTTCCGCGGCAGCGGCGCCAGCGCACTCAAGGAGTTCAGCTACGATGGCAAAAACTGGAACGGTCCGACGCTGATCAACGTCATGAGAAGCGATACTGAATACTATTTCAACAAGCAGTACATGAAGGCTGAGCTGTATAAGTCCTACAACCTTGCGCACAAGCTGGGCGTCGCGCTGGAAACCGGTGATGTCAACGGAGACGGTATAGACGATCTGATCGTTGTCTCCAGCGCAGGAAAACTTCACAAGGACTATATGACCGGCGATAACTATAAGGCCTCACGACCAGAGCTGCGCGTCGGCTATGGCAAAAAGGGGACGAATAATATCGGTGAGCTCTCCACACGTGGTAATGTAGTCTCTGCGCGAGAATATACCATGGCCGCACCGGATGTATCGGTCGGAGACATCAACGGCGACGGAAAGAATGAGATTATCGTTGCAGGCTTTTACAGCGAAAACACAAGCAGCAATTCGGCCGCGCTGCAAAACGGCTATATGTACTATTGGATCTTCGACGGTTATTGCAATTCGATCATGGGAAAGCGCGACTCGGATGTTGCCGCAATCAACAAGGGCAGCAATGTTTACCCGGATGATAGCGTATGGCCGCAATTCTCCGTGGAGTGTGTCAGCTTTGACGGCGCAGGAAGCAAGGACTATGTATTTATTAACGGCTATATCTATGAGTGGGCTTATTCGGACGGCTATCACCAGCTTGTCCGTGCCTCGGGGTCAAGCTCTATGGATCAGAGCAGCAACCAGACAGACGGTAACTTTGCCTTTAACTTTCTTGTGACCCAGTGTACCGGCTTTCAAGGGTCGGAAAAGATAAGCCAGGTGTTTATCCGCAGTGCAGCCGTCGGCAATTTCTACAGCAGCAATGCCGGCAAGCAGGGACTCTCTTTGCTCGTCGGCTTCAAGGTGAAGGGAAAGACGGAATACTTCCAGAAGAAGATCGACATCTATAAGGACGATTCCGGCAACTGGATTCAGAAGGGCGGAAGCTCTCCGTACATTTATTTGAACACCAAAGCTGCCGATGCCTACTCAGGCTCTGTGCTCTGCCCGGTGGACATCGGCAACGACACCGTCATTATCCGCTACAACAGCACCAAGGCAGCCTATACCGACCCGAATGTCGTGGCTTTCCTGCAAGCTGCGCCGTATTTCAGCGAGCTGGGCGCGGGCAACAGCTCCACAACCTACAGCTACTCTGAAAGCTACACCAGATCCACATCGACCGGCACAGAATTTTCCGCAGGCATCGGCATTTCTGCGAGTTTTGAAACACCGGCCGTAAAAACCGAGGTAGAAACCACACTCACATCCAGCATTTCCGAGGAATTCACCAAATCGCTCACCACGGAGTACACCACTACCTTCGAGGCCAATGACAGAAACCAGGTCATCGTCCGCAGGACGCTGCTCTACCTCTACTGTTACGATCTTCTGACCGGCTACGATGCAAACGGAAATCCTGTCTTCGATGAGAGCAGCGTGGTTGTGACCGTTCCGCAGCACCCGGTTCTCAGCTCTATGTCAATGGAGCAGTATGACGACTTTGCCAAGGCTTATAACAAGAAATACGGCAAAGGTGTCAACGGCGCCTCAGACTATTATCTGGATCTGATCTCCAAGAATGACGGCGCACTGAAAAAGAAATATTTCCTGAACAACGAAGGGAATCCCTTTGCCTATGCTTCGCACGTATCGAAGTATCGCAGCGGCTTTAACATGAGCGCAAGCAACGTCTGGATGGACCTGTCGCACTCCGGCGGCACAAGCCAGCTTGCTTACAGCACATCAGTCGGATCGGAATACACCAAAACCAAATCAGACGGTGTGTCAGTCAACCTATCGGTCTCCGCCGGCTCAAGCTTCATGGGATTCGGCGCATCTGTGGGGTTCTCAACGAGTCTTGAGTCGCTGCGCAGCCGCGGCGTATCCACGGCGCAGCTCACCACCACCCAGACAGGCGGTTCCGTGCAAAATCTGACTGAAAACGAAGCGGACTACCTGTTCAATTGGCAGCTTATCGGCTGGAAGACTGAGGCGAATGACGGGCTGTTTGAAGGCGTTCCGTTTGTCGGTTATGCAGTTAAGGATGTTGCTGCACCTACACCCTGTGTAAACGATCTGTATGTTACCTATACCGATACGCCGGGTGAGGCATATCTGCACTGGTCGAAGCCGGCCAGTCCGGAGGGACGCATCCCGGCAGTGTACTATTATATCTATCAAACCGATGCGAAACATGGGCGTATCTTATATGCGCGCACTACCGAAACGCAGTGCCGCATGAATAGCAACGACCCAAGCGCGACCTATTTCATTGTGGCATATGATGGGACCGACAAAATCCGCAGTATTAATTCCAACGAAGTCTTTGTCGTCTTTGCCACAACCGAAAAACAGGTGCGCAAGCTGATTGAGCAGGCAGGAAGTGATATTGATGCAGCGATCGCTGCGTTGAAGCTGACACTTGAGGCAGGTCAGGCCGAGGCCATTGCCAAGGCCGTTGCCGATCTCACAGCAGCATACCAAACGGCTGATGAACTGCTCAAGTCCGAAGTCGGCACGGACATGGAGGCACTGGAGGAAAAAATGTCGGAAGCAGACACAGCCTTGCAGGCGGCCATCGATCAGGTGCAGGCAAATCTTGACAAGGCGGTCGAGGATCTGACCAGGCTGATCAATGACGGCAACGCCGCAAACGCCGAGGCACTGCAAAAGGCCGTGGCCGACTTAACCGCCGCCTATCAGGCCGCCGATGCCCTCATAAAGGCCGACCTTAGCGGTCTTTCCGACAAGCTTACTGCGCTGGAGGAAAAGCTCACCAAGGCTGACGAGATGCTGCAAAGCGCCATTGACACCGTGCAGACAAATCTCAATAAGGCCATTGAAGACCTGACCAGGCTGATAAACGAAGGTGACGCAGCCAATGCCGAGGCGCTGGAACAGGCGATTGCCAACCTGACCGCTGCGTATCAGGCAGCCGATGAGCTGTTGAGATCTGATATTACAAATCTGTCAGGCAAGCTGACCGTTCTAGAAGGCAACCTGCTACAGACGAAGGAGCTTCTCCAAAATGCGATTACGATCGTGCAGGAAAATCTGGAGAAAGCAATCGAGGAGTTGACCAAAGCAAGGGCGCAGGGAGACGCAGCAAATGCCGCGCGTCTGAATGCCGCGATTGACACGCTGAGCAAGGCTTATAAAGCGGCGGATGAACTGCTCAAGTCCGACATTAAGGCACTTGAGGAAGCTGCAAAGCAGGAGCTTTCGCAGACACGCAGCGAGCTGCAGCAGGAACTGGCGGATCTAAAGGGCGAGTTGCAGGTACTTAAGGAGCAGGTCGAGGCGCAAAATCTGGAAAACGCCAAAACGATGCAGGCACTGGCGGCAGTCGATGCAGCGCAGCAGGATGAGCTGCATTCGCTGCGGATCATCGCGATGCTCGGCCTATGCATTTCCGCGCTTTCGTTCCTCGGGAATATCATTCTTCTTGTGCTCTATCTGAAGAAAAAAGCGGGTATTCCGACGACAGTAAAGTAAGGAAAAATCAAGGGCGGTATAGCTTGAATTTGACAAGCTATACCGCCCTTTTTTAATTCTTCTATATATCCAGCTCCAGCCCAACGGGGCAATGATCAGAGCCGTAGACCTCAGAATAGATCGGCGTGGCTTCAATACGGTCACGCAGCCGGTCGGAAACCAGAAAATAGTCAATACGCCAGCCTGCGTTGTTCTGCCTTGCGCGGTTACGGTAGCTCCACCAGGAATAGGCGCCGGCAAGATCCGGATTGCGGTAGCGGAAGGTGTCGGTAAAGCCGGAAGCAAGCAGTTCGCCGAATTTCCCGCGTTCCTCATCGGAAAAGCCCGCATTACCACGGTTCGGACCTGGATTTTTCAGGTCAATTTCGTTGTGCGCAACATTCAGGTCGCCGCAGACGATGACCGGCTTTTTGCGATCAAGCGCACACAGATAGTCACGGAAAGCATCCTCCCATGCCATACGGTGGTCGATACGCTTCAGACCATCCTGCGCATTCGGCGTGTAGCAGGTGAGTAGAAAGAATCCCGAATATTCCAGTGTAATGACCCGGCCCTCATGGTCAAGCTCCTCCACGCCGATGCCGTAAGTCACGTTCATTGGCGTGTGTTTTGCGAAGATCGCCGTACCGGAGTATCCCTTTTTCTCGGCGGAATACCAGAACTGCTCATAGCCCGGCAGCTCCAGCGTCACCTGATGCGGCTGTGCCTTAGTTTCCTGCAGGCAGAAGAAATCTGCGTTCATCACCCGGAAAATCTCTTCAAATCCCTTTTGCAGGCAGGCACGGATGCCGTTGACGTTCCAAGATACAAATTTCATTTTGTGACTCCTTTTGCACGCTCCCGCAGAGAGAGCAGATCGGTGAAGGTTTCCGGCCGCTTGGAGACATCGCGCAGCAGGGCAGAGGGATGATAGATCGCCATGTAGGAAATTCCGTCCTTCAGGAACCATTGGCCATGTTCTTTAGTGATGCGGAAATCAGGCTTGATCAGCCGCATCGCGGCGATTCTGCCGAGGCATACAACTATCTTCGGGCGAAGCAGCACAAGCTGCCGTTCAAGATAGCCGATACAGGCATCCTGCTCCTGCGGAAGCGGATCGCGATTCTGCGGAGGGCGGCATTTCACGATATTTGCAATATAGCAGTTGTGCCGTCCAAGGTCGATAATGGAAAGCATATCATCCAACAGTTTCCCGGCCGCGCCGACAAAGGGCTCGCCCTGCAGATCCTCCTGCTGCCCGGGGCCCTCCCCGACAAATACGATATCCGACGGGCAGACGCCTACGCCAAAAACGACATTGTGCCTGGTCCTTGCAAGGGGGCAGGCAGTACAGTTCTCACATTCCTGCCGCAGAAGTTCCAGATCATTCATGGTTGTTCCTCCGCGCGCTGCGTCGTGCACGGCGCTTCTTTGCCTTACGGAGATTGACTGCGCGCAGGATAAACAAAGCAGCGACAATCACAAGCAGCAGAAGCAGGGGAATCGACAGATACCACATTTTCATCAGCTTGCCGAAAAAGCTGCCGACTGCATGATTTGTCTTTTCCGCCACGTATTGCGGGACGGAACGCTTGACGGCAGTCAGCGTAACAAGGTCGCTGGAAGCAATGGGGCTGCCGCGGTAGACAGCCGTCACCGTACCGACAACCTGCCCGGCGTCCAGCGGCGCTTCAAGCTGACTGTTTGTAAGATAGTTCACCTGCAATTCGATCTCGGATAGCTGGCAGTCATCTGGAAGAAGCACGCTGATATTATCCTTCGCACGCACGACAACATTGCCGCGGCCGTCGGCATAGAGAACCTCCGGCATACCGACCATCGTTGTATTGGAAAGCACCTGAACGTAGGAAAAATTGGAAAATCCGTATTCCAGCAGGCCCTTGGACTCGGTGAAGCGTTCATCCGTCTCCGTACCGTCATCATTTTTCACCTTGTCGCAGCCGCACACAATGCTCAGCAGATTCACATTGCCGTCGTGCGCCGTCGCGATCAGGCAGCCGCCTGCCTTGGAGGTATAGCCGGTTTTGACGCCGGACGCCTTGTCGTAATAATATTTGCCGACGGTCAGGCCGCTGGTGAGATAGTTGGTGGTGTGCAGCTCACGCTGCTCAGACATATTTGTTGCAGGAACGGTATGCACCGTCGTCGTGGCATATTCACGGAAGCCTTCATGCGCCCAAGCCCAGCGCGTCAGCGTGCTGAGATCACGCACGGTAGTGTAGTGTCCCTCTTCATGCAGGCCGTGGGTGTTGACATAGTGTGTGGCGGTCATGCCCAGCTTTGCGGCATAGTCGTTCATCAGCGCAACAAAGGCCGGAATACTGCCGGAAATATACTCGGCCACAACGTTGCATGCCTCGTTCGCGGAAGAAACCATCACACAGTAGAGAAGTTCCCGCAGACTGAGCTGCTCGCCGGCCTTCAGATTCGCGGTGCTGCCTCCGATAGCAAGATTTTGAAGTGAAGTTGAGGAAACCGTCAGAATATCATCCGGATTGCCGCGTTCCAGTGCAATCATGCATGTCATAATTTTGGTAAGACTGGCTGGATAAATCTGCTCGTCAATATTCATACCGAACAGCAGCGAACCGGCGTCGAGGTCGATCAGTGCAGCAGCCTTTGCGCGGACATAAAAGCCGGTATCAAGCGAATAGTCCAGAAGCGGCGCAGGTGCCTCAATCGCACTGTCAACCGTCGGCTGATTCTCCGGTTCGGGTTGCGTCGGTGCAGCAGAGGACGCATCTGTGACTGATGACGCGTCCGCAGCACTTTCCGGGTCTGCCAGCACAGGTAGCAGCAGACTTTGCAGCAGCAGAATCAGAAGCAGCGCAAAGGACAAAATACGTGTTTTTTTCATATGTTCCTCCAAAAGCAGCGGGAAAAGCATTGCCGCCGCCGGTGTGTCTGTGTTATAATAAAAAAGAGTTTACGGTTTTCTTTTCTATTATATCAAATTTCCGGTTTATGTCAACGCAGAGAGAGAGGAAAACAGATGATACAGAGAAAAATCGAACTTGCGCTCCTGCTTGTTACGGTTGCCTTCATCGGCTTTTGTGCCGGCCTGTTTTTGGGGCGGCGGCATGAGCCGGATACGGTAACGATCACCACCGAGCTTGCGTCCGCGCAAGCCGTATCCACATCTGCTTCGGAGCCTGCCGCGAGTGAGCCCGCGTCGTCGGGACACAACTCAGCGGCCTATGTCGCGGGGCGGCTGAACATCAATGCCGCAAGCGCAGAAGATCTGGCCGTACTGCCCGGAATCGGGGAGAAGATCGCGCAGCGCATCGTTGCATATCGCGAGCAACATGGCAGCTTCACTGCTGTTGAAGACCTGCGCAATGTATCCGGAATTGGCGAAAAACGGCTGGAAGCCATCCTTGAGTATATTACAGTGGGGGAATAGTATGAAAATTCTAGTAGTGGACGACGAGGAACTGCTCGTCAAAGGAATCCGCTTTAATTTGCAAAATGAGGGATATCAGGTCGTCACCGGCTGCAATGGCCGGGAGGCCATTGAAATGGCACGTGACCCGGAGGTGCGGCTGATCGTGCTGGACGTGATGATGCCGGAGATTGACGGTATGGAGGCATGCCGCAGAATCCGCGAGTTTTCCGATGTTCCGATCATCATGCTTACGGCACGCACGCTGGATATGGACAAATTGATGGGCTTTGAACACGGTGCGGACGACTATCTGACCAAGCCCTTCAACATTCTGGAACTCAAGGCACGAATCAAGGCACTGCTGCGCCGCAGCGGCGCACTGGATACGAAGAAAAGCCGCATCACGGTCTGCGAGCTGACCGTCGATACGCAGGAACGCAATGTCTATAAAAACGGACATCCGGCGGAACTGACTGCCAGAGAATTTGATCTGGTGGAGCTGCTGATGCGCAATCCAAACCGGGTCTATTCCAGAGAAAATCTGCTCGACCTGATCTGGGGCTACGACGAATACCGCTCGGATATCCGCACAGTGGATGTTCACATCCGAAGAATCCGTGAAAAACTGGAAACCAATCCGGCTGAGCCGCAGTATTTCATGACAAAATGGGGAGTTGGGTATTATTTCAAAGCGTAAGAAACGTCTGTCGCTTCTGCCCGGCAGCTCACAGCTCCGCTATGCGGCAGCTTACATTGCCATTACCACGGTGGTTCTGTTTTTTCTGAATATCTATGCCGCCAATACGACGCGAAATCTGATTTTCAGCGCGCAGCATCGTTCTCTGGAGGAAAAAGCGCAGCTCATGACGACTGCGCTGCTGCAGCTTGACGATCTTTCCGCCTCCAAAACGGCGCAGGCGGTCAGCTCTCTGGAAGAGCTGCGCACCGCCCGGACTGTCGTCACCGACGCTGCGGGCACAGTTCTCTTTGACTCTCAGAAAACGGGAAACACAGAGGGAAAGCTCCTCATGTATCCCGAGGTCATCCGTGCACTGGAGGGAAACGACGTCTTTCACGGCAGCTATAACGGCAATGCAATTGAGTCTCGCGCCGCGGCGCCTGTAATGCGCGGCGGAAGGGTGCTGGGAGCGGTCTACCTTGTCGAATACGACAGTGAACGCGGCGCGATCATCTCCGCCCTACAGGCCAATTTTCTGCGTATATCCGTCGGACTGGAAATTGCAATCGTTCTGTTTTCGCTGTTTTTCTCTGCGACCTTTTCCCGGCGGCTTCGCGGTATTCTTCTCTCCATCCGCAATATGCGCGAGGGCAACTACAGCTACAAAATCAAGCTGCGCGGCCACGATGAGATTGACACGCTGGCAAAGGAATTCAATAACCTAGCTGAGCGTTTGAACAGCTCTGAAAGCCGCCGCCGCCAGTTCGTATCGGATGCCTCGCATGAGCTGAAAACGCCCCTGGCATCCATTAAACTTCTCTCAGATTCCATTCTGCAAAACAAGATGGATCCTGAAACAGAACGCGAATTCATCGGTGACATTGGGCGCGAGGCCGACCGGCTCGGCCGCCTGTCTCAGAAGCTGCTGACATTGACCAAGCTTGACAGCTCCGTGGAGGACGAGCGCGAGATCATTGATGCCACCGCCACAGTGGAGAAGGTCCTTCGGATGCTTCGGCCACTGGCCGATCTGCGCAGCATTTCGGTTGATGCAGACCTGCACCCACGCTGCATGATAATGACAGTGGAGGACGACCTGTATCAGATTGTTTTCAATCTGGTGGAAAATGCGATCAAATATAACCGCGACGGCGGCTGGATTGGCATCCGTCTCTGCCGGAAACAGGAGGATGTTGTTCTGACGGTTGAGGACACCGGTCCCGGTATTCCGGAGGAGGCGCGCGCGCATATTTTTGAGCGTTTTTATCGTGTGGATAAGGCACGCTCCCGCGCCGCAGGCGGTGCAGGGCTCGGGCTGTCCATCGTACACGATATGGTGCAGCGAAACTATGGTACTATCGGCGCCTTTGCACGTGAGGGCGGCGGAACACGCTTTGATGTCTGCTTTCCCAGCTTTGACACGGAGGAGGAGGAGGAGATCGAATGAAACGGCTCTTACCTTTGCTGCTTGCCGTGCTGCTTCTGGCGGCCTGTTCCGGCATGACCGAGCCGAGCTCCGAGCAGACCTTTGATTTCTATTACCGCACCACGCAGGAAGCCCACGGCCTACTGGCTGCGGAAACGGTTTCCTTGGACGCCTCGCGGCTTTCTGTCCGGGAGCTTCTTGCACGCTATCTGCGCGGTCCGAAGGACAAACACCTGCGGCGCGCCGTCCCAGCAGATTGGCAGCTCGATGACGCATATCTGGACGCCGACACAGCGGTCCTGATTTTCTCGGATCCTGAAACAGACCGGCCTGCGGTGGAAATCTCTGTCGCGCGTGCAGCACTTGCGAAAACTATCTTGCAGCTCGACGCAATTCAAAAGGTGAGTATTACCATAAGCGGGCAGGAAAACTCTGTCACGCTTGCACAGAAGGACATTCTCTTTGAAGATACTGCGCCGCAGCCCCAGCAGGAAGAGATCGTTCTATATGTTCCGGATGATTCCGGGCGTTACCTCAGTAAGGAAACTCTCTTGGTTGATGCGATGGACGCAGCAGATAAGCCTGTATATATTCTCCGCCAGCTTTTGAAGCCTGAAAACAACGGCGGTGTCATCCCTGCTGCGACGACTCTTCTGAGCGTCAGTGTGGAAAACGGCGTCTGTACAGTCGATCTGTCCTCTCAATTTGTCTATGATATGAAGGTCAGCTTTGCAACAATGCGCCTCGCCGTCTATTCGATCGTCAATTCCCTTACTGAGCTTCCCGAGGTTCGCACAGTGGATCTGTGGGTCTCCGGCGCACCGCTGGAGCAGCTTGGCTTTCTTACACTTTCTGAAAGTCTGCGCCGCGATGAAACGATCATCCGCCCGCAGGATGACAGTGAGCTTCTGGATGTGACGATCTATCCCGCCTCGGAGGAAAGCAGTCTGTTGGTTCCGATTGGGCGGCTGATTCCGCGTGCACAGGAGACGCCAGTCGTGCAGAGTCTGTTGGAAGCGCTCTTCAACTATGAAGGAGCAAATGGGATCCGCACCTTTGTTCCCGCAGGGACAAAAATACTCTCTTTGAAGATTGAAAACGGGGTCTGTGTCGCCGACCTCACTCGTGAATTCCTGGACGGCTGCAATTCCCGGCATCAGGAGCTGCTGGCCGTGCGCTCCGTGATTGCGACCCTGACCTCTCTGGAGGAGATTCAATCGGTGGAGCTTCTGGTCGAGGGCATAGAGCCGGTATTTCAAAATGCAGAACTGAATCAGGTTGGCCGTTCGCTCCCGTCGTGGTTTGCCAAATAATTTTTCCCTTGCATTCATTTCGACAAAGAATCTCATACGTCAAAACTATAATGGACACATACAAAGGTATGTGTCCATTTTCTATATACTTAAGGAGCGAATGGCATGAATCTGACAAGCTATGTGCAGGACAGGCAGCTCACGATTGCCCTGGCCGGAGAGATCGACCATCATGGTGCGCGCGAGATGATGAAAACCATCAGTGAGAAGATAGATCTTTATCTTCCGTTGCGATGTATTCTGGATTTCCGCGATGTGACCTTCATGGATTCCAGTGGGATAGCGGTGGTTATCCATACGCTGCGCCGTATGAAAACATTGCAGGGCAGACTTTTACTGCAAAACATACCACCGCAGCCGTATAAGGTGCTTCGCGCCGCAGGGGTTGAAAAAATCACAGAAATTCGGGAGGAATGCACAAGATGAAGGGCGAAAACTACATGGATCTTCAGTTTCCGAGCAAATCCTGCAACGAGGCCTTTGCGCGTGCAGCCATTGCCTGCTTCGCTGCGCAGCTCGACCCGACGCTCGATGAGCTGGGCGATATCAAAACCGCTGTTTCCGAAGCAGTCACAAACTGTATCGTACACGCATATCCCGATAGCATCGGCCCCGTTACCCTGAAAGCCCGCATTCTGCCCGACCATATTTTGGACATCATTGTTAAAGACAAGGGCTGCGGCATTGCGGATGTAGAGGCGGCGTGCCGCCCGATGTTCACGACCGGCGGCGAGGAGCGCTCCGGGATGGGCATCACCATCATGGAGAGCTTTATGACAGAATTCCGTCTGTCCTCCACACCGGGCAAGGGAACGACCGTACATATGAAGCGGAAAATCGTGCGCCGCGGAGGAAAAAAGTGAGCATTGCGCAGGAAGATCTGCTGCGCCGCGCAAAAAACGGAGACAGGGCGGCAGGGGAGGAACTGGTCATCGGCAATTCCGGTCTGATCTGGTCGATCGCCCGGCGCTATTTTGGTCGTGGCGTTGACCCGGAAGATTTGTATCAGCTTGGCTGTCTCGGCTTTCTGAAAGCCGTAGAAGGCTTTGATCTGGAATTCGGCACACAGTTTTCGACCTATGCGGTTCCGAAGATTGCAGGAGAGATACGGCGCTTTCTGCGGGATGACGGCATGGTGAAGGTCAGCCGCAGCCTGAAGGAGCGCGCCGCAGTGATCCGCATCTCTCGTCAGAAGCTCACAAACCAGCTTGGACGCGAGCCGACACTGCGTGAACTGAGCGAAGAAACGGGGCTGCTAGCTGAGGAGATTGCAGCGGCAGAAACGGCTACCGGTATGACGGAATCCATCCAGAAACGTTCCGGTGAGGATGGTTTTGCGCTGGAGGATGTGCTGACAGAGGGGGAAATGGAGGACAAAATTGTGGAGCGGATCGCGCTGCGCGAGGCGATCGCCAGTTTGAGTGAACGGGAGCAGCTTGTTATCAAGCTGCGCTTTTTCCATGGCCTGACGCAGGAAAAAACCTCAAAGATCCTCGGAGTTTCTCAGGTACAGATTTCCAGGATCGAAAAGAAGGCTCTGAATAATCTCAGGAAATTCATTTAAAAAGAAAATAAAGGTTGACAAACGCATCTTCGTGTAATAAAATAGAACACGCTGAATCGTACAGCGCGATTCTTTGCTACTGTGGCTCAGTTGGTAGAGCAGCTGATTCGTAATCAGCAGGTCGCCGGTTCGAGTCCGGCCAGTAGCTCCATAAACTGTCAGGCTTTTGTAAGTCTGGCAGTTTTTATTTGTATTGCGGCGTTCCGCAATGGTAAATCCGACTTGCATTTTTAGCCGGATTCGTGTAAACTGTCGTTATACTATAATCAGGATCAGGGGTATCAGCATGAAACAACTGACACAGAAAATCATCAACGCCATTGAAAACGGACAGAATGTTGTCCTGTGCACCATTCTTGCAAGTTCGGGCTCCTCCCCGCGGGGCGCCGGCGCACGCATGGCAGTCTTTGCCGACGGCAGCACAGCGGGTACTATCGGAGGCGGCCGGGTTGAGTTTCTTGCCGCTGAGGAAGCACTGGATGTCCTGAAAACCGGTGAAACACGCCTGCACGCCTTCAGTCTTGCTCCGGAACAGGTTGCAAGCATCGGTATGATCTGCGGCGGCAATGTCACGGTTTACTATCAACTCCTGAAGCAGGAGGATCTTCCGGTTTTGCATAAACTGCGTGCGGCACTTTCTGCGCAGGAAAACAGTTGGCTCTATCTGCGCATCCGGGAAGGGTATGTTGAGGACTTCCGCGTGGTCTCCGGGGCGGAAGCAGCACAGGAGCCGGAGTTGTTTGCCCGCCGCGCCGTCTACCGGAAGGGTGAGCCGTTGATTTATACCGAGCCGCTGGTTCGGGCTGGGCGCGTTTATCTTTTCGGCGGTGGCCATGTCGGGCAGGCACTGGTTCCGGTACTGAGCAATGTCGGTTTCCGAGTGACTGTACTGGACAATCGGGAAGCGCTTGCAAACAGCAAAACTTTCCCGTCTGCCGAGCAGGTGATTTTTGCGGACTTCTCCGATATTTACAGCTATGTATCCCTTACGCCGGACGACTATGCAGTCATTATGACACCCGGACACCAGTCGGACTACGAAGTTTTGGAGCAGGTGCTTCGCAGCAGCACGCGCTATGTAGGCTGCATCGGGAGCCGTCACAAGATCGCGCGCACGCAGCAGCTCCTGCGTGATGCCGGGATTTCCGAGGAAATGATTCAGAGCGTCCATTCACCCATTGGCCTTGCTATCGGCGCAGAAACACCTGCGGAAATTGCTATCAGCATTGCCGCAGAGATGATCCATTGCAGGGCGGAATCAAAATGATGCAATGGTGGAGTCCCGATGCGGTGCGCTTTATGCGCGACGCCTCGGAATACGGTGATCATTATGCACGTTTGTCTGAGCATCTGATGCGCTGGCTTCCCACAGACGGGCACATCTGCGATGCGGGCTGCGGCCTTGGATATCTGGCGCAGGCGCTGGCCGAACGCTGCCGCCGCGTGACAGCAGTTGACCGTTCAGAAGCGGCGATAGCGGCTCTGCGGACCAGGCATCTTCCGCCGAACCTGGAACCGGTCTGTGGCGATGCTTTTCGGATGCGTCCTGAGTATGTATTTGACGCAATGACCTTCTGCTATTTCGGAAATACAGACGAAATTCTCCACCTCGCACGCTGCCGGTGCAAGGGCCCCGTGGTGATGGTCAAGCGGGATTGCAGCGAGCACCGCTTTTCTCTCCGTCCGGAAAAAGCACACCGCGACCTGAGGGTGGCTGCGGAGGCGCTTTTGGAGCGGAACAAGATCCCGTTCCACTCGGAACGGCTGTCGCTGGAGTTTGGGCAGCCTTTTCGGTCACTGGAAGATGCGATTGCTTTTTTCCGGCTCTACAATCCACAGGCTGAGATCCCACGGGATTGGGTCGCCGGCCGGCTGATCTCCACCGGTCGGACGGATTTCCCGCTGTATTTGCCGGAAACGCGCAAGATGGCGGTCATCGTACTTCATGCACAGGAAATACCGGAGGAATGGAAATGAATATTATTGTCTGCGGCTGCTCCGGCAGCGGAAAAACAACAGCAATCAAACGAATCCTTGCCGGCGCTCCGGAAACGGTCTACGGCTTCTGGACGGAAAAACTGGCAGAGGATCCGTTGACCGGCATTGCACCCGTGTATATCCACGGGTGCGGTGAGCCGCTTTCATTTGCGGAAGATCATCAAATCGGCGCCTGCAAAGATTGCAGTGCAGAGAAGCGCCCGGCAGTATTCGACGGCGTCGGCGTGGCGCTGCTGCACGACATTCCCGAAGGCAGTCTGGTGCTATTGGACGAAATCGGCGTGATGGAGGATGCAGCGCAGGCTTTCAAAAAGCGCATCTTTGAGCTGCTTGATGGAAATTATCGGGTAATCGCCGCCGTGCGCGACCGCAGCACACCGCTTCTGGACGCGGTGCGCGGCCACGAAAAGAGCGTCAATGTATCTGCAACGAAGGCAAATACGCCCGAATTTGTCCAGGAGGCTAAGCGCATCTTGTCAATTACGGCACTCTGATATTTCTTTGCACCTTTCTTGCATTCCAAACCTCGTTGTGTTAAAATGAAATTGTAATTCAGCCGTTTGTACAGGCGCTCTGCTGCGTCGCGGAAAAATAGGAGGAAATATGTTCTGGAATGTTTTCTGGTGTCTGTTTTGCCTCTGTTTTTCCTTTGCTGCCGGTCTTTTTGCTTGGTTGACCGGTCCCGGAAAACAGAAAAAGTGGAAGCGCTGTACAGCGCATACGACAGGGACGGTTCTGCGTGCCTCCAACCTGAACTATAGTGGAATTCACGTTCCCCTGGTGGAATACTATGTGGAAGGGAAGGCCTACCGCGTTGCAGGGCCGCGCTTCCGTGGTGCCACAGTGAAGGAGATCAGCTCACCTTCTCAGGCGGAAACCGTCGTAAAAACAAATCTGTCCTCCAAGGAAAAGCTGCCGCCGAAACTGCGTGTGAAGATCACACACAATCCCTCGTGTATGTGCATCCTGGAATCTCCTCTGATGCAGCTCTATCCCATTGGTACTTTTGCGGAGGTCTATTATGACCCGCAGAAGCCAAAACGCGCGTTTGTGCAGCGCTTTGAAGGCTGCATCTGGTGGCTGTCCTGCCTGCTTTTCGCAGTTGCTGCGCTGTGCATCGTACTTGCTGCCGCCATGATTATTGCGAAGCCTTTTCCTGTCACTACTCTATAAATATTGAAAACGGCGCTGCTCCCATGAGCAGCGCCATTTTTTCTTACCATCTGACGTAACCGCAGCCGTCAGGTCCGTTCCAAATCGTGAAAACGAGGCGTCCATCTTCAAAATATACCTCATACTCGCCGTTTTCATTGACCTTATAGACAACAGGAGTGACAGCGCCGGTCTTGATTTCATAGAGATAAAGCTTGTCGAAGCTCTCAAGATCCTTTGCGTCGCGGTTTTCCGGGGTGTAATAAGGGGGATGCACCGCCAAAGGCGTGACCGTGCAGGGGAGTTTGCTGCCGGTGATGGATTCAATCGCATTGCTGAGCGCCCAGCTGCTGCTGCCGCAGCCGATCAGATGCTCGTGGAATTCATAGTTCCAGCTTTCCATATAGCTCGCTTCCAGATGGAGGATACCGACATTCTCTCCGGCAGGTTCTTCCCGAAGCGCCGCACTCAAATCCTGAACGATCTTTTTGTCGTTCCGGTTTGTAATGTGATAATCATGCAGCTCAGAAACAGAGGAAAAGCAGCACACAAAGGCAAACAGCGCAATGATAACGGCAGTGACGCCTTTTTTGTGACGGAACTCCTGAAAGAAGGCTTCCAGCAGCCATTCCCCGAGAAGAGCAAGGCCGATGAAGGAGGGGACTGCATTGCGCAGGGAGAACCAGTTATAGGATACTGCAAAGAACACAGCGAGCGGAGCCAACAGAAGAACCAACCCGACCAACGGCTTATACTTCTGACGGCTTGTCTCCGGATTGCGGCGCGTAAATTTCCCCTCGCCGCTGCGGTATTGCAGGAAGAAAAGCAGTACGCACAGCGCAGCAATCCCGATCAGATAGAGCCATGCACCGTCGCGCAAGGTGAGTTTCATTCCGCGCAGGAAGCCCTTGCCCAGCGTGAAGAAGTTCGCACCGACGAAGCATTCATAGAATTGGCGGAACAGTGAAGGAAGCTTTTCCGTCCAATAAGCAGCAGTAAACGGATTGGCAAGCTGCGCACGTTCTGTGCTGCCAAGGAAGGAAATCACAACGAAGAATATCCCCATGTTCAGCAGGGAAGCAAGCCCGGTCAGCGTGTACCAGCGCAGCTTTTTGAGATTGAGCAGGGACTGCACCACGGTCAGAGCGACCGAAAACAGCAGAATCTGCTCATAGAAGAAATAAGAAACAAGCTGCAGCAGCACAAAAGGAATCGCGAAGTACCATTTTTTGCTCTCATAGAAGCATTGCAGCAGAAAAGCAGCAGCACTTGCAAAGAACAAACCGACAATGATGCGTGAGGATGCCGAAATCCAATAAAGGCCCTCAAAGCCCATGGGCAGCAGAGCTGCAATCAGCATGAACATCCACCCGCAGGAAAAATACTGGCGGAATACGCGCATCAACAGATAGATCGCAATCGTGTAAAGAATGGAGAGGATCAGGATTGCAACGATCATGTTGCCCCAGAAATTCCCCCAGAGGTACACATCGAGGATGCTCGCCAGCGGGCGCGTGGTCAAAAAGCCCGCTGTGATTTTTTCCGTGGTATAGACGCTGTAGTGCAGATAATCATCCAACTGCGGGTAATATTTCAATCCATAATAGGTAAAACGGATGAAAAACAGTGCAAACAGCAGTACAATCGACAACAATTCCTTGCCGCTCTTTTTCAGGGAACGATTCAAGTTGATCGCCTCTTTCCGGGTCGTTTTTCCCTATTATATCAGGTCGGAGGGAAAAACGTAATGACCCACCACAACCAAGGAGACAAAACACTTGAAAGTTTTTCTTAAATCTGTTATGATAACCATATAGTACCGCGCCGGATGGCGCTTTGTTTGCGGATACTTGGAGGTACCTGTAATGAAGAAATCCTTTTTTTCGTCGAAAACATTCCGGATTTTAATCTGGGTTCTGATTGCAATTCTGCTGTGTGTGTTTCTCTACAGCGGCTACCGCATCTGTTCGTATTACGCTGAAAAAAGCAAAGCAGATCACATGTACGACGATATTATGAGCAGCTTTGCTCCCACGAAGCCCAGCATACCGCAAGTATCCTCCGGCAGTAAAGATGAGCCCACTGAGCCAACGGAAGACACCGGCTACAAGCCGCAGGTGGATGCAAAAAAAATCGCCGATGAATACCCGGATTTTGTCGGCTGGCTCTACAGCCCGGATACCCCCATCAACTATCCCGTCATGCAGGCGTCGGACAATGATTATTATCTCCATCGTCTCATGGACGGCACCTATAATTACAATGGCTGCCTTTTTGCAGATTATCGCTGTGACAAGGGTTTTTCCAATGACAATACGCTCATCTACGGCCACAATATGTTCTCTGGTATCATGTTTGGTACGCTGCAAAAGTACAAGGATGCCTCTTATTACGAAAAACACCCGGTGATGTATTTTGAAACGGAATACGGCGTGTATGAACTGGAAGTTTTTGCCGCATATACGACAACCCATGACTCCGAGGCGTATACAATTTCTTTCCCCAGCGAAACCGCCTATCTCAATTTTCTGAACAGTGCGATTTCACAGTCTGCTTTTAACGCCGACGTGCAGCTCACCGCGACTGACCGTATCGTTACACTTTCCACCTGCGCCTACGAATTCGACAATGCCAGATTTGTCGTTCTCTGCAAGGTTTCTCAGAGAATGGACATTGCCGGCTGAGGATCTAAAACAGCAGTTAAACACACAACGTCTCCGAGCCATATTGGCCCGGAGACGTTACTGCGTCTATGGGGAGTATGCTTAATACCATCCTCGAAGGCTTCCCGGATATCCCTCTTTGCGTATAAATCTTGACAGCACTCCAATCGTAATTTCTTCTGTTCTTCCGTCCAGAAATATGATATGATAATGAAAAGAGGTGAGAGCCGTGCTTGAACTATATCTATGCACAGACAGAAAAATGAATACGGCGAAGGCACTGGAACAACTCTGCCGTACGGCATCTGAAAAGCGCGGCGGAATACTGATCACGCCGGAGCAGTTCTCCCACGTGGCAGAGCGGGAGCTTTGTCTGTACGGCGGAAATACCATCAGCCGTTTTGCAGAGGTTCTGAGCTTTTCGCGTCTGGCCAGCCGGGTATTTTCCTTGGAAGGCGGTGCGGCAGACACTGAAACTGATGCGGGCGGACGGTTGTTGATGATGTCTCTTGCAGTGGAGCAGGTGCGTTCCAGACTGAAGATCTTCGGAACCGGCGCAGTAAAGCCTGAATTTCTCCTCCGTCTGATCGACACACTTGAGGAATTCCGCAGCTATTGCGTTACTTCTGCCGACCTTCGTCGTGCCGGGCAGGAGTTGTCCGGTGTTCTTGCAGTCAAAGCAGAGGAGTTCGCTCTTCTGATGGAGAGCTATGACAGTGTTTGTGCCAACTGCGGACAAAATCCGGAAACGCGCCTCAACCGTCTGCTTGCCGCACTGGAAACAAGCGATTTTGCGCAGGGTAAAACCTTCTATTTGGACGGATTTACGGATTTTAACGGGATCCAGCGTGAAATTCTGGCACAGCTTCTCGCCGGAGGCGCAGAAGTGCGGGTCTATCTGACCTGTGGTCCGCTTGATGGGACAGCGCAGCAGTACGAAGCGGCACGGGATACGACGCGCCAGCTTCTGGCAACGGCACATACACAGGGCATTCGCACAGCCGTCCATCAAATTCCGTCAGACGATAACGCTTCGCCCCTGCCGTTCCTGCGTGAAAATCTGTTTTCCGGCGGAAATGTACGCTATGAAGAACCGCAGCAGGCGGTTTTCCTTCGTTTGGCGGCTGACGTCCGAAGCGAATGCCGCTGGGCAGCCGGGGAAATTCTGCGTCTGATCGGAAACGGTGCGCGTTGGCGAGATATTGCCGTCGCCTATACGGACGAAGCAACCTACCGTCCCAATTTGGAATCGCTTTTGCGCAGTGCGGAAATCCCGGCCTATTTTGCGGGGGACCGCAGCCTTTTACGAGAGCCGGTAATCCATTTTCTGCTTTCCTCTTTGGAGGCTGCAACCGGCGGAATGGAGCAGGAGACCGTGCTCACATACCTGAAGTCCGGCTTTTCGCCCCTTACGCGGGAGTGCGTTGATAGGATGGAAAACTATATATTTCTCTGGAATCTCTCCTCCGGCCGCTGGGAAAAGCCTTGGACAATGAATCCCTATGGTTTTTCCAAAGCAATGGATTCCGCTGGGGAGGCGCTGCTTGCCGAGCTGGAAGCAAACCGTCAGACGGCGCTTGCGCCTTTGCTTACACTCCGCGATGGCCTACGGCGTGCGCGAAACACCGGAGAAATGGTGCTTGCACTGAATGATTTTCTGGAAACGCTGCAATTCCGTGAGCGTCTGAATGAAGAAGCTTCCGCGCTCTACACAGCAGGAGAATTACAGCGAGCGCAGGAATACGCGCAGATTTATGGTACGGTCTGCACCATCCTGGAGCAGGCCTATGGTGTCCTCGGAAAAAGCATTCGCACACCGGAAGAATTCCTTGCCGTTTTCCGCACGGTGCTCAGCCAGTACCAGATCGGCAGCATCCCGGCCACGCTCGACTGTGTGAATGTTGGCGCGCTGATGACGCAGCGGCGATGCGATACGCGGTATCTCTTTGTTCTCGGCGCAAATGAGGGCAGTTTCCCTGCCGCAAAAGAAAATCAAAGTCTGCTGACGGACAAGGAGCGCGTCAGCCTGATGCGCATCGGCATTGCCGTATCGCCCACGGCAGCCGGTCGGCTTGACCGGGAGCTTGCCGGGATACATGATGTGCTCACCGCGCCGCGCCGCGCCGTTTATTTTACGGCTGTGGATGGCGGGGAAGCCTATTATTTCCGCCGTGCGTCAAAGCTCTTTCCGGGCAGCACTTCTCCTGCCACTGAAGATGAGCTCGTCATGCGCTCTCGCAGGGAGTATCGGACCTATCTTTCCGCCCACCTGCGCGATTTTGAGGAGGCACCGCCGAAACAGGTGGAACCGCGGGAGCTTGCTCCGCTTCTTCGGGCAAAGAACTATGTTCTTGGCAGTCTGAAGCCGGAAACGGTACATGCTCTTTATGGCAGAACGCTCCGGCTTTCCTCGACCAAAATTGATTGTCTTGCCGGATGCCGTCTGTCCTACTTCCTGCAATATGGCATTAAGGCAAAGGAGAGAAAGACCGCGTCTATGGATGCGCAGCTTTACGGCACCTTTGTTCACTATGTTCTGGAGCACACCGTTCGGCAAACGCAGGCCGAGGGAGGCTTTGCTTCTGTTCCGGTGGAGCGCGTACTGGAAATTGCGGAAGCCGCGATGCAGCGCTATGCCGAAACCACGCTGGCTGGTCTTTTTGAGTCCGAACGCGAAGTCTACCTATTTCGCAGAACGTTTTCGGAGATACGGCAGGTCGTGCAGGAGCTCTATACAGAGCTGTCAATATCTGCATTTGTGCCGCGCTGGTTTGAGTTGGAATTCTCTGATCGCGGCCCGCTGCCGGCAGTGCGGATTGCCGGCAAGGCAATGGCGGCAGAGTTGATTGGCTTTGTCGACCGTGCCGACATCTGGGAGTGCAATGGGAAACAGTATGTCCGTATCATTGACTACAAGACCGGGCGAAAAGATTTCGATTATACCGGCATTCTCAATGGCCTTGGCTTGCAGATGCTTCTGTATCTCTTTGCGCTGCAGCACCGGGGAGAGGTGCTGACGGGACATAAGCTGTTACCCGCCGGTGTTTTGTATTTTCCCGCACGTATGGAGCGTGTAAGCGTCAAGGATCGCTTTTCCGATGCCGAAGCAGATGCAGCACGCAGAAAAGCGCTGCGGCGCAAAGGGCTCCTTCTCAACGATGACTCCGTTTTGCAGGCCATGGAGCCATGCAGCAGCGACCCTGTATTCTTGCCCTATGGCCTGGATAAAAACGGGGAACGAACCGGTGACCTTGCAACGGTCGAGCAGCTCCGTCTGCTTGAAGCGCATGTCTTTTCGACAGTCGCCGCCTTGGCGGACGATCTATCGGAGGGGAATGTGACGGCAAATCCATATTACTGCGACGATCTGCAAAACGCCTGCCGTTGGTGCGCCTATCGCGACTTCTGCGCAGATGGGGCGGAAAAACGCTGGCTGGAAAAGGTTGCAGACAACCGACAATTTTGGGAGCGTCTCGGAAAGGAGGCCGCAGATGGCTGAGCTGGCATTAACAAAAGAACAGCAGGCCGTCGTAGAAAGCCACGACGGTGCGCTTTTGGTGTCGGCAGCAGCCGGCTCCGGTAAAACTAAGGTGCTGGTAGACCGCGTCCTCAGGCGGGTAGCCGATCCGGCACAGCACTGCAATATCGACGACTTTTTGATGATCACCTTTACGCAGGCGGCGGCATCAGAGCTGCGCGGGAAACTGATCGCTGCTTTGAGCGAGCTTCTTGCAAAGCAGCCAGAAAACCGCCATTTGCAACGACAGATGAGCCGCGTATATCTGGCACAGATTTCGACCGTCCATGCATTCTGCGGAACGATTCTGCGCGAATATGCGCACGTTCTTGATCTCCCTGCGGATTTCCGCGTCTGTGACGATGAGGAAGGAAATCAGCTTCGCGCCCGTGCGCTGACGGATACGCTAGAGGCAGCCTATCAGTCGGTTCAGACCGATGCACAGCTTGCTGCGGCGCTGGATATGCTTGGCGCCGGACGGGACGACCGTGCCATCAACGAACTGATTCTCAAGCTCTATGAGGGCGTACAGTGCTATGGCGATCCGGCTGCGCGCATGACGGCGCTGCGGCAGATGCTGGATGTTTCCGCCTGCTCTGACGCCGGTCAGACGATCTGGGGAGAATACCTGATTGGAGAATTTCGGCGCTATCTGGCCCTTTGTGACCGTGCTCTGGCAGATGCCTGCCGGATCGTGGATGAAACAGATGCACTCGCCCCTTATTCTGCGACGTTTCATGCGAATTTAACCGCCATACAGTCTCTGGCTTGCCAGACGACGTGGGAGGCAATGCGCTGCGGAACAATCGACTTCGGCAGGCTTGCCTCCATTCGCAAATGCGACGAGCCGGAGAAAAAAGAATACGTACAGGCACTGCGTAAGAAAGTCGTCACTGGCATCCGTGCAAAGCAAGAGAAATTCTCTCTGACTTCCGCAGACGCGCTGGCTGATCTGCGTCTCAGCGGAGATGCTCTGCAGGGACTTCTGACGCTTGTCAGCGGTTTTTCAGAGCGCTACCGCCGCGCAAAATTGCAGCGGCACGCTCTTGACTACAATGATCTTGAGCACGAGACACTGCGTTTGCTCACGAAATCCTCCGGCGATCCCACTGCGACTGCGCGAGAGCTTTCTCAGCGTTTCACGGAGATCATGGTCGACGAGTATCAGGATACCAACCGCGTACAGGACGCAATCTTTACGGCGATTTCACAAAATGGGCAGAATCTTTTTTTCGTGGGCGACGTAAAGCAGTCAATTTATCGCTTTCGTCTGGCGGATCCCGGCATTTTTCTGGAAAAATACAGGAGGTTTGCCGACTATACGCAAGCCGCGCCCGGCGAGCCCCGGCGCATCTTGCTGTCGGTAAATTTCCGCTCGCATCCGGCTATCCTGGAGGCGGCGAACGATGTGTTCCGTCTGACCATGACACCGCGCGTCGGCGGCCTGTCTTATGGCGAAGCGGAGGCGCTGCATCCGTTCCACCCGGATGTGGATATGGGCGAGCCGCCCGTGGAACTGCACTGCATTGATATGCAGGAGCTTCCAAAGCAGCCGCCCGTTACGCGTGCGGAGATCGAGTCGGAATTCATTGCAGAGCGCATTGCGTCGCTTCTGAGAGAATCCTCCATCCCGGATGGGGACACGCTGCGCCCGATTCGTCCGGAGGATATTGTCATTCTCATGCGTTCCCTTTCCGGGAGGGCACAGACCTACATGGATGCGCTGCGGCGGCGCGGAATCTCTTGTGTGAGCGGAAGCGACGATCTGTTTGCGGGGGAGGAAATTCGTTTTCTCATTGCACTGCTGCGTGTGATTGACAACCCGCGGCAGGATATCCCGCTTGTTACGGTGCTGCTGTCTCCGGTTTTTGGTTTTACCGCGGAGGAGCTTGCGGAAATTCGTGCCGCGCGCCGCGATATCGAACTCTTTGACGCGCTGGCAGGCTCAGAGCGCGGGGCAGAATTCTGCGCGCTGCTGACCACCCTACGCGATCTTGTGCAGCGCGTGACGCTGCGCGGCCTTCTCGATGAGATAAACGAGCGCACCATGCTTCTTTCCGCCTACGCAGCCCGTCTGGACCCGCTGCAATGCGCCAGGGAGCTTGATGCATTTACTGCTCTGGCTGACCGCTACGAGGCCGGTGGACGTTATGGGCTTGGCGGCTTCCTGCATTATCTGGACGCTCTGCGCGAAAAAGGCGTAGCGACAGAGGAGGCCGCCGCCGCGGGTGCAGTACGCATAATGACTATTCACAAGTCAAAAGGTCTGGAGTTTCCCGTTGTCATTCTGGCTGACCTCTGCAAGGGCTTCAACCACACAGATGCGCGTGCTTCCGTCCTAACGGACAGCGAGCTCGGCGTCGGATGCAGTGTGTTTGATACGAAGCGCCGCATCTCCTATCCCACGATTGCGCGCAGCGCAATTTCCGGTCGGATTGACCGTGAGAACGCATCCGAGGAGATGCGCGTCCTCTATGTTGCAATGACACGGGCGAAATCGCGGCTGATTATGACCTGCTGTAGTCGCAAATTGGCAGGTAAACTGAAGAATATCGCACGCGACCTCACCGTTCCGGCTTCAGATGTTCTGATTGAGAGTGCCGACTCCATGGCCGACTGGGTTCTGATGACCGCCATGGCACGCACGGAGGCAGGGGAGCTGTTCGCTGCTTTCGGTCAGCCGGACTGCACACGTGTATCGGACCATCCGTGGATGATTCGCCTGCATCGCGCCTGCGATTATCTTCCGAATCCGGATGAAGCTGCAAATGACGCGGTGCGCGCAGACTTTACCCCTCTGACTCTGAATCTGTACGCATATGCACACGCAGCCGCCTCTCGCGCGCCGACCAAGCTGACCGCTACGCAGCTCAAGGGCCGCGAGCTGGACAGCGAAGCCGCAGAGCAAACCCAGCCGCAGGAACTTCTTCACTTTCCGAAACCGCGTTTTCCGGAAGGGGAGAGGCCGCTTTCCCCGGCGGAACGCGGCACAGCGATCCACCTTGCCATGCAGTTTATCCGCTATGAAGCCTGTGCAACATGGCAGGGTGTGCAGGCAGAACTTGCACGCCTCGGTGCGCAGCGTATGCTCACACCCCAGCAGCTTGCTGCGGTACCACCGGAAAAGCTGCTGCACTTCTTTACCTCAGACACCGGTCGGCTCGTCCGCACGGCGCCGAGAGTCGTTCGAGAATTCAAGTTCTCCGTTCTGGACGACGCAGCGCAGTACGATCCGGCGCTGACAGGGGAGCAGGTTCTTCTGCAAGGCGTAACGGACTGCTGCGTAATTGATTCCGGCGGTCTGACAATTCTGGACTTCAAGAGCGACCGCGTATCCGCCGGAGAAGAGACCGCGCGCGCCGCTTATTATCGCGGGCAGTTGGATGCCTATTCCCGCGCGCTTTCGAAAATTTTTGAGCTTCCCGTCAAGAAACGAATTCTGTACTTTTTTGCAACGGATACCGCAGTGGAAGCCTAGCCTCTCGCATCAGCCGCAGAAAGAATAAATCCCCATCAGCGACTACTCGCTGAAAACCGTTCGCTATCACTTGAAAAACGTGTATATTCCGGCCTTTGTCGGAAGGGTCACGCTACTCTCCAAGCTGCCCGTCCCATTGGCTGAGCTGTGGCGTTCGATTCTGCTCTGGGGAAATTACGGCGGCGTCGGCATCAAAACAGCACTCGGGATGGGTGGCACAAAAGTCAGGTTTATCTGAATATGCAGGAAGCTCCGTTAGTTCTTCTAACGGAGCTTCTTTTGGCCGAATGGCTTCTTCATTGTTTCAAACTGCTCGGTATTGGATCAAACAGTGAGCAGTAGGCAGAGAAGTGCACATGGGAGGGAATTCGGAGGGCTTTTCTTCTGCACCACTTGAAGAAGCCTGTCTTACGAAATGATAATAACAAAGGAAACCTCCCTGCGGTCTATGACCGCAGGGAGGCCTTTAATGATAGTGCTTTGAGCTTAACGGGTGCTCTTCTTCTTGCTCAGAACCAGGAGAACAACCAGAGCCGCAGCAGAAGCCATGCCAAGCAGAGTCAGCGGGAGGAGGAAGTGCATATCGTCGCCGGTAGTAGGCGTCTTGCCGTCCTTCTTAACCGCCTTATCAAGAGCCTTCTGCAGAGCCTTCTGGGCCTTGTCGAGCTCCTTCTGGGTTCCGCGCTGTGCGACGACCTCTTCAGCCTTCGCAATCGCCTCGCGGATGGAAGCTGCACTCTTGTCAGTAAGCTTCGTCAGGTCTTCCTTCTTCGCCTTTTCGATCAGCTTGTTCAGCTCATCTGCATTACCGGCGGCTTCCAGAGCCTTGACAGCCTTTGCAAGTGCATCCTTCGCAGCGTCAACCGTCTTCTGAGTTGCATCAAGCTCCTCAGCGACAGCCTTTGCAGCAGCCAGAGCCTCGGGGATGTTCTTCCACGTTTCAGCCGTGTAGGCCTTCTCGTCAAGAGCTTCGACCTCGGCAATCAGAGCATTGAGCTCGTCCTTATTTGCACGGGAAACGAGCGCGTCCTTCGCATCATTCAGAGCCTTGACAGCATCGTCAACTGCCTTCTGCGTTGCTTCCGGATCCTTTGCAACAGCCTTCGCAGCTTCGAGAGCCGCGGGAATGTTCTTCCAGGATTCCGTCGTGAAGGCCTTTTCGTCGAGAGCTTCGACCTCGGTGATCAGCTTGTTCAGAGCGTCCTTGTCTGCGCGGGCAACCAGTGCCTTCTTGGCAGCGTTCAGAGCCTTGACAGCATCTTCAACAGCGGCCTGCGTTGCATTTGCATCAGCGTCAACCGTCTTCGCGGCAGCGAGTGCATCGGAAAGGGGCTTCCAGGAAGCGCTCGTGTAAGCCTTTTCGTCGAGAGTTTCGACCTCAGCGATCAGCTTCTTGAGGGCATCCTTGTCTGCGCGGGCAACCAGAGCAGCCTTTGCTTCGGCCAGAGCGTCCTTCGCGCTGTCGATAGCAAGCTGCAGCGCATCGGGATCGCCGGCAACCTTCTTCGCAGCAGCCAGCTTGTCAGCCAGGCCGGACCAGGTAGCGGGAGTGTAGGTTTCTTCCTTGAGAGCTTCCACTTCAGCGATCAGAGCGTTCAGAGCGGTCTTATCGCCGCGGCGGAGCAGGGCATCCTGCGCAGCCTGCAGAGCATTGGCTGCTGCATCAATCTGCTCCTGGCTGGAGCCGGTTTCGTTCAGAACCGCCTTAGCAGCTGCGAGCTTCTGCGTCAGTCCAGCCCAAGTGGTGGAGGTGTATGCGTTGCCTTCGAGGCCCTCGGCATTGCCGATGGCAGCCTGCAGGACGGAAATCTTCACGAACTCCGCATTGATGTAGGCCGTTTCGCCGGGCATCTTGAAGCTCTTGCCTTCGATGGCGGTGCCGTTAAAGGTCAGAGTGCCGGTGCGCAGACGATAGCCGGTATCCGGAGTAATGGTGAGGGTGATTTCGGTTCCCTCGGTAGCCTCATTGGCGCTCGGGACGATTGTGCCGTTCTTCACGGATTCGTTCACCTTGATCTCGTAAGTCGGCTCAAAGACCGTGACCGTTGCGGTTGCCTTCTTGGTCGGGTCAGCAACAGAGGTAGCGGTAACCGTCAGGGTACCTGCCTTCTCGCCTTCGCCGATGAAGAGCTGACCGTTCGTGATCATGGTGTTCTCGCTGACGTTGCCGGAGATGCTCCAGGAAACATCAACGTTCGACGTGCCTTCTACGGTTGCAGTGAACTGGCCCTTCTGGCCGGGGACGGTGCTGACCTGCATGGTCTCGGGAGTGATGGAAATGGTGATCTCTGGGGGAGGCAGCTCACCCTTAACGCCGTAGAGCTCAAGCTCATACAGGCGGACGCAGGGGCTCCAGCCGGTAGAGTCAGTCTGGCTGATGTTGATCTTGAAGATGCGGCCAGTCTTGCCGGTCAGATCGTCAGTCGTAATGTTCTCTTTGTTGCCGGTCTTGGCTACGAGCGGCTTCCAGTAGCTGCTGTCAGCCAGCAGGGTGCAGCGCTCACCGTAGTTCTTCTTGAGAAGATCCTTAACGGAGATCTTGCTTTCATCCAGAACATAGAACTCATAAGCTGCGGTGTTGATTGCACCGGGGGAGGGGGTCCATTCGTTGTTGAAACCGGCATGGAACATCTTCAGCTCAGTGAGCTCAGAATCCGCGCCGATGTCGAAGGCGACCCACTTATCTCTGCCGTCGACGCACCACTTGTCATTGTCAGCATCGGCCTTCTTGCCGTCGAACAGCTTTTCAGGACCGGAAGCTGCGCCCAGATTGTTGCCGTTATAAGCAACGATCGTTGCGTTCAGTGACAGGTTTTCGTTCTTCGGGAGTTCGCCGCCGTTGCCGTTGACGATAACGATCGCCTTGCCGCTGACGGTGGGATCGGTAACGGAGGTAGCGGTGACGGTCAGCTTAGCAGCCGTTTCTTCAGAACCGATGACGAGCTTGTTATCGGTCATACGGGTGAAGTCGCTGGAATTACCGGAAACGGTCCAGGTAACATCCTGGGAGAAGTCGCCTTCGCCTTCGACCGTAGCGGTGAATGCGAAACCGGTGTTGCCCTTATCCACAGTTGCGGTAGCGGGGGAGACAACAACCTTGGTCACGGTGCCGGTAGTAGCGCCGCCGTTGCCGTTAACGGTAACGATTGCCTTGCCGCTGACAGTAGGATCAGTGACGGAGGTAGCGGTAACAACCACCTTTGCGGCAGTTTCCTGCGGGCTGACGTAGAACTTGCCTTCCTCGGTAATCTGAGTAAATTCATGCTCATTGCCGGAGATGGACCAGGTGACATCCTGAGAGATCTCGCCTTCGCCCTCGACCGTAGCAGTGAACTGGAATCCGGTGTTGCCCTTATCCAGAGTGACGGTAGCAGGAGTAACGACAACAGCCGTAACGCCGCCGCTGCCTTCCACAAGGCCGCGAACCGCAGCTTCCAGCTTGATGCGCATCTGCTCGACCTGGTAGCCGCTGCTGTCATAGCCGGCAACCATAGCCTTCGCCTGCTTCAGGGTATCGGAGAAGTTCTTGAAGGAATCCGCAGTGTAGTGGTTTTTCTGATACTCAGCTTCGAACTTCTCGCACAGTTCGCCGAGGCGCTGTGCGCTGTTCTTGAAGCGGAGCTTTGCATAGGCCTTTGCCAGAGCGGCGCGTGCGGCTTCAGCCTCAGTGCCGTTGGGCGTGCCGGCTGCAACGGTTCTTGCGGAGCTCAGAGCAGCGGCAAATGCGGGCCAGGTTTCGGTGGTGCAGTCTGCCTCGTTGATGGCAGCGCACATGGTGATCAGTTCGTTCAGGCCGTTGAGATCAGCGGTCAGATTCATCGGGTTGTCGTACTTGACAGTAAAGCGCTTGGAATCCGGCTTGCCTTCCTTATGAACTTCATAATAGACGGTGCCGCCGGTCTTGTCCAGCGGGACACGGCTCTGGGTAATGATGCCGTCGGCCTTTGCCGGAAGCGTGTGCAGGATGGGGCTCTTGGAATTCTCGTTTGCAAAGATCTTGATGACTGCGCCTTCCTCAACACCGGTGGCGGTGAAGGTGGCGTACTGCTTTCTGAGCTGCTTACCTGCGGTCGTGCGAGTCAGCGTGACGGTGGGCTCAGCGCAGGGCCTGCCGGTCTCGGGAGCATAGGCAACGCTTGCACGACGGCTGTTCTTCACTTCGCCGCCGGAGCCGTCGAGGACGTCATAGTACAGACGGCCGCCGTTCGGGTCAAGCTCAAGATTGCTGAACTCGGCAATACCGACGCCGCGCTGCTTGTAGCCTTCGGTCGGCTGCGTGCAGTTGACAACGGCAAACGGCTCCGTAGTGGTCAGATCCTTGAACAGGCGAACCTTGCCGGTGTCCGGATGGAACACACCGTTCTTATCGCCATAGGTGCCGGAAGAATAGAGCATGGGAACATTGTCGATCACGACAGTATCGGTCGCGCCAACATTGTTCTTTACGGTGACATTGCGCTCGAGCGGGGAAGCGGTGTTGCAGATCGCAGCCTTCTCATAGAGCTCGAACTCGTAGATACGGATTGCCTTCCAAGCGGAGTTATCACTCTGGGTGACGTTCAGCTTGATGTATCTGCCAGTGATCGGAGCATCCAGGTTGCGGTCGGTCACGTCCTGCTTGTTGTTCTGGACAACGTCAGCAACAGTATAGGACAGGGCAGCGACGCGGCGTCTGCTTTCGTCATTGTCGCCGGTCAGCATCGGCTTGCCGTCGTCCTTCGCGTACTGCAGGTCGAAGCCAACAGTGTTCATGTCGGGGCTTTCGCCGGCGCCCTTACAGTTGGCGTGGTAGACAACCCAGCGCTGGATGGTCTTGTTCTCGCCAAGGTCGATAACGGCGTAGCCGCGGGTCGTGTCGGCGCACCACTTGGACTGAGGAATAACACCGTCGTTCAGCAGGTGAGCAGAGCCGTCACTTGCGGTTCTGACGCTGGAAACAGCGGGCTTCTTCAGAGCGATGTTTTCGCCTTCTTCGAAGTAGGGGACGAAGCCGTCCTTCACCTCGGTCGGCCAGTCGATCTCAAAGGAGGTCGTGCCGCCCTTGATGCCGTTCTCGGAGTAGGAGGTGATTTCGAACTTGCAGGTCTTTTCGCCTGCTTCCTTCGTAAAGCTGCCAAGGTAGAACGCATCGGACGGAGTCGCACCGACGAATTCTCTGCGACCGTCGGCATGAATGCGATGGATGCGGTACATAAAGGCATTGGGAGCTGCATTCCAGTAAACTCTTGCTTCCATGGTCTTATCGGTCGGATAGATCACTTCGTCAAGGGTAACCTTCGTCGTGGCGGCGGGAGCCGTCTCGTTGGTGGTGAACGCCATACGGCCAACGTTCAGAGCATAGCCGTTGACGCCTTCCGGAGCGTTGAGCTTCAGAGAAATCGCAATCGCACGCTTGCCGGCATCAGCGGAGAGGTCGACGGTAGCAGTCGTCCATTCGCCGTTGGCAGTCGTGGTGACGGGATAGAACTTGAAGTTCGCATCGTCATAGGTATCGCCGAAGCAGAGACCCATGGACAGATCCACGCCGGGAGTTGCGGTCTTGTAGGTAATGGAGAACTTGGAAGCTGCCGTGAGGTCCAGCTGGCAGCTGTAAAGCTTGACGTGGTTGGCCTTGTTTGCATCCATGTCGCCGTAGAGCTTCATGGAAGTGCCGGCATACCATGCATCGTCAAAGTCGATCTTCGCGTTGATCTTCTTGCCTTCCGTGTCGATGATCCAGCGCCATGTCGGCAGAACATCGGTCAGGGAGCGGTTGAACCAACCCTTCTCATCCTTGCCGACGACCTTGCCGTCTTCGTAGAACTTGTAGCCGTTACCGGTGGTAAAGGTCGTAACGAAGTCGGTGCCGATGACCGGAGTGCGGTCTGCAACCAGATGAGAGAATCCGCAGAATTCATATTCCGGACGGTAGGTGGAGGAAGGATCGCGGTCCGGGCTGACCCAGAGGAACTGATCCTGCTCGTTGATGAATTCGTCGGAGGACTTGGAGGTGGTCAGGGAAGTGGTCGGAGCCAGAATGCCGAGGGAGCAGGTCAGGATGCCATCGGCTCCCAGACGAGCCTGATAGCGGCCGCCCTTGGCGTTGCTCTTCATGGGCCAGTATTCCCAAGTGGAGTGGATGTTCCAGGGATTGACGCCGGTCTGCTGAGCAGCTTCAATCGAGCTCTTCATGTAGCCGCTGCCGGACATGTCGAGCCACCATTCGTCGGTGATACGGGTGTTGCCGTCCTGCATCCAGGAGTTGATGCTGCCGGTGCCGACGGAGCCGGAACCGTTGTACCAGGTGATGGTGAAGTTATCCGGCTTGTTCTTCTGGAGGTAGGCCAGGAAGTCCTTGAAGCCTGCCACGCCAGTGCCGGACTCGGCGTTGAAGATGTAACCATCAAATCCATAGTACTGTGCAATCTCAATCAGCTTGTCCGCAGCGATGTAATGGCCTTCAGCGTCCTTCTCGACCATTTCTCTGACGAACTGGCTGCCGTATGCACCGTCGCCCCAGGGGATGAAGATGGTGCCGGTTGCCGGAACGCCGTTGCGGTGAGCGGAGTCGATCACTTCAGGAGAGGGGATTGCGATCGGGCCTTCTCCGGAAGAGCCGCCCCAGAAGTTGTAGATGTCAACATACTGGAAGTTGTTGAACGCGTAGACAAAATCGCCATCGCCGCCCTGAGAGGGCGCCTCACTTGCGCGGGCATTCGCCATAGCAAGCGGCATGACTTTCGCGTCGCGGGAAGCCAGCGGGTTGACATTCGGTCCCATCCAGCGGTCGCGCAGCGGAATAGCGCCACGGTTATAGCGGGCATCGGGATCGTTGTCGGGGCTCCAGTTTTTCAGCTCGTCAATGAGGAAACACGTTCCATAGGGCTGGAGTGTTTCGTTCTCATAGTAGAACTGATTCGGAATTGCCAGTGGCTCAGGCCAGTAGCCCAGCACTGCGCCGGCAGCCGTTGCGGTGAATGTCAGGCCGGCAAAGCAGCCGATAAACATCGCAAGGATACAGACGAGTGAAGCCGTTTTCTTGAGAAATGACAGTTTCAATTCATTTTCTCTTTTTCGTTTTTTTGGACCCACAAAAATTTCGGCAGTTGACCGCGTTTTTACGCTTTACGGATCTATTTCGATTTCGGAAGGTCACCGCTCACGGAGAAAACGCAAATCTTTACTGCTATACCATATTATATTGGATTTCAGCGGGGAAAGATAGTATAGAAAGGAAACATGGATTCCCCAAAAGGATACATCGGCTGTAAAAAACAGGAAGCAAAATTTGTACAATATGTACAAAATGTCTCGCTACCATTCACCTTCAAATTGCATAGCAACCTGTTACGGTGCATTATTGCAAGCTGCTATCAATCAATGTAGTGATGATTGCAGAGTTAACAGCGTACAGATTAGTTGCAGATGAAGTCGCCATGCACGCAAAGGCCTCCCGCAGGCACATTTCGATAGGCGCGCTGAGCGAACGACGACTAGATGGGAGCAGCACGTAGAGCGATATACAGCATTTTCAGATTAACTCTATTGTCAAGTTGTAAAACACTTTGGAAATGTAAAATACTGCATGCATCACCTTGCAGTGTGTCCCGATCCATGCCGACCTCTGCGGCCGCCTCGCTTATGATAACTTCTCCTGTCAGATTTCTCTTGACGATCTTTTCCTTCTTTTCTACGCTCAAGTTTTGCCTTCCCGACATAGAAATGCTTCCTCCGTGTTTGGCAGTTTGTTTTTTCACTGTCTCTCACGGAGGAAGCATAGCGCGTTACTTATAATTGCGTTTGTGAGCGTGAACGGGAAAAAGGATTTGTGCCGGATGTGCAATGATATTTGCTCAGGCGGAGATGCCGAAAAGGGAAAGATACCAGCCGAGCCCTGCCACGACAATGACCAGGTATGCCGCGTAGATCATAAGCAGGATGACACCCTGCCAGCGACTGAATTTCTTATGAATGATGGTCGGTACAAGGGCAATGAGCGAAACAAGAATAGCTACCGGAAAGTCCAGATAGATATTCTGCGCGGAGACCGGAAGATTGCCGCCGTAGACAAAGGAGCAAACAGCGAGAATGAGCGTAGTATCAATCACATTGGCGCCGATGACATTGCCGACGGACATGGAGGACTGCTTTTTTACGATGGAGGCAATGGCAGTTACCAGTTCCGGTAGGGAAGTGCCGACTGCAACGAGCGTTACGCCGATAATCGATTCGGAAACGCCCCAGGAGGCTGCAATTTTGCTGCCGTTATTGACCAGAAGCTGGGAACCAACGACGATGCCGGCAGCGCCGAAGATGACGCGGAGAATGTTGGTGATGACAGATTTTCTGTCGGTCGCGGGCCGCGCGGCGGCAGATTCGGAAGGATCCGCTTTTGCAGAACGGATATTCTCAAAAATATAGAGCGCAAAAATAAGCAGCAAAACAACCGCACCGGCGATGGAGAAGGAACCGTTCATAGAGAAGAGAAACAGCGCCGTCATTGCTGCGATGAGAAGGATGGCTTTGGGGGCAAAATCCTTCCGTTTGATCGCTATCGGAAGGAAAACAATTCCGATTGCCAAGATCATCGCCGTGTTGCAGATTACAGAACCAATGCCATTTCCGATGGCCATGCCGACCTTGCCCTGTGAGGCGGCAACGTAATCTCCGACGCCGGAGGCGAGAATACTGTGGCCGTCTATCGCCGCGATGGTGGAGACGATGATTTCCGGTAAGGTCGTGGCAAGGCTGATGATGGTTGCACCGATGATGAAGCGCGGGATTCTGGTTACTTCCGCAACCCAGACAGCACCGTCAACGAACCAGTCGCCCCCCTTGACGATGAGAACAACACCGATCAGGAACAAAGTGTACATCAAAACTGTTTCCATAGAGATTCCTCCGCAATCTTAACATTGGTATAAAAAAAGTGCATGGAGTACGGTCCATACACGAAAGACTGCAAGCACAACGATCAAATTGCACATGAGTCTCATTAATTAAGATATGCCAGGCTATACGCCAGGATGTCGACATATCACGCATAAATGCGCAAATTACTCCTTCAAGTGCAAAATAGTATATCACAATCCGGAGAAAAAATCAAGAGGTGCGTCGATGAAAAAGCTTCACCGACGCAATTTGAATTGCAGTGGAATCAAAATTCCCGCAGTATTGCATCCAGAATATCCGCACAGCGATCGGAAGCGCGCTCAAGTTCACGAAAAAACTCCTCTGCACCGCCGGAAATACCGTCAGAGACCATCTTCAGCATCAGGCAGGGAACATGATTCCGGATGCAGGTCAGAAGGATTCCGGCAGACTCCATATCACAGATTTGTGCACCGAAACGGCGGTGAAGGTCGGCTTTTTCCTCCGGATTTCCAACAAATTTATCCGCAGAAGCACAGATTGCCTCACAAAGCTCCGGGCTTTTCTCCAGTGCAAAACGGCGGAGCACATCATCTGTTGGGATAAATGTGTCCGGATATTCGTCATAGCGGCCTGACTGACAGAGATCTGCTTGGGAAACGTCATAAGCATAGTGGACGACACTCTTGACCACACAGGAATGATGGACAGTAAACTCCTCGGTCAAGCCGCCGACAACACCAAAATTCAAAATTAAGTCGACATCGAATTTGGAAATCAGAAGTTGCGTGGCTGCGGCCGCTCCGATTTCACCGGCACCGCATTCTGCAACAAAAAGAGGATTCCCGGCGATGGTATAGCGCAGAACCTGATAGGCGCGGCAGGGGAGAGTTTCCTCGGGAGCACCGAATTTTCTGTAGATGGAATCCAGTTCAACCGCAACAACAAGACCAATTCGTTTCATTTTGGTTCCTCCGCAGAGTGTGAATTTGCCTGACAATAAAAATTATAGCATAGCTGTGCGCATGGGTCAATGCCGATCCTGATCGGAGCACATGTAAGTTGCAAGAAAATTGTGGAGCGAAAAACCAAAACTATAAAAAGCAGTTCAGGGAAGTGCAGCCTGACTGCCGTGAGCCAAGCGCCTCAAACAGTGGTTCAGTGAACGCCAACAAAACGAGTATTTTGTTGCGGCGGTCGCGCTTTATTCGGCTCCGCTGAACGCAACAAAATAAAAATTTTGTTGCGTTCGCTGCTTGAAATTTGCATTATTGTGTGTTACAATGTTTTTGCAGCCGAATACCGTCATTGTTTTTACAGCCGCATTTCGCTGCTGCTGTCAAACATCATTCCTTGTCTCTACACTTCCTGATGTTAGCATTATTCCTGCTGGAGCTCATTCCTGAGGATTGTTACTTCATTGAAGATCAATTCCTATTTTATTACATTTTATTACTGCGGCTGCTTGATGTGAATGGAGACTTAGCGGTTGATGTATCTTCGACGCCGGTTTAAGGAGGCTTTGCTATATGTAACGCTATACGGACTGTCCCCAGATTCTACGCGAGTTTCTATCTTATCATGAAACGATCAAGGGTCAGTCTCAGAAGACGATTCAGGAATACTACCTTGATCTGCGGATGTTTCTGCGCTTTATGGTTCTGGTGAAAAATGAAATGCCATATACCACACCTTTGGATGAGATCCAAATCAGAACTATCGATCTGAATTTTATAAAAACGATAACTATTACTGATATTTTTGATTTCCTGTCCTATCTTGCCAATGACCGCGTTTCAGCCGAGTCGCTGAATCCCGGGATCGGTTCTGCTGCGCGTGCGCGCAAGCTGTCAGCGGTCAAGTCCTTCTATAAATATCTGACTGTCCGCACCAAGCAACTTACGGAAAACCCCGTAAAAGAAATTGAGTATCCAAAAATTCGCAAA
>CABSBF010000001.1 GCA_902475855.1 uncultured Eubacteriales bacterium | reverse complement strand
ATATAAAAGAAAATATAGTTACTTCGTAACTATAAGTATATATACGCACTTTTGAGCCGTTGAGCCATATGAGTCACGAAAAGGAAGGTGATTTGTGTGGCTGACGGCTCTGTAATCATTGATACCAAACTCGACCAGTCTGGTCTACGGGAAGGACTGGCTGACCTCGGCACATCACTTGTAAAAGGAATAACAACGGCAGTTGCGGCAGCAGGTACAGCATTGGCAGCACTTAGCAGCTATGCAGTAAAAGTCGGCTCTGACTTCGAGTACGCCATCTCTGGTGTTGCCGCAACGATGGGCACAACTGTTGATAAAATCGACGTCATTGCAACAAAGGCTAAAGAGCTTGGCGCGGCAACGAAGTTTACGGCGACGGAAGCGGCTGAAGGCTTCAACATCCTTGCAATGGCCGGCTTGTCTCTTGATGAGCAGCTTCAGGCCATTGATGCTACTCTGGACTTGGCAGCAGCCGGTGAGATGTCGATGGACGCAGCTGCTGGATACCTGACTACGACCGTCAAGGCCATGTCCAACTCGTTCCGCGAGGCAGGCATCAGCATGGATGACTGCGCGAACATCGCGGATATGTACGCGAAGGGTGCGACTCTGGCGAACACGTCCACCGCTCAGCTGGGCGAGGCTGTTTCTTCGGCAGCATCTGTTGGCGGTGCGTATAACCAGTCCCTGTCTACGATTACGACATCGCTGCTTGCGTTGGCCGAAAAGGGCTATCAGGGTTCTGCCGCTGGCAACTACCTTGCCCGTGCAATGTCCGACCTGTATGCTCCGACCGACAATGCGACCAAGGCACTGGATGCACTCGGCGTCTCCATCTACGACAGCGAGGGCAGACAGAGAGACTTCATCGACATTGTAAACGACCTGAACGCATCGTTCTCCGACCTCACCGAGGAAGAGAAGGCAAACTACACCGGCATGATCTTCACGACTGCCGGCTTGAAAGCGTTCAACTCCATTGCCGGCAACAGCTCCAAACAGCTGGCTGACCTGAAGGCAAAACTGGAGGACTGCTCCGGTGCTGCCGCACAGATGGCAGAAACCAAGCTGGACAACCTGAAAGGCGATATCACCATTTTGCAGTCCGCAACCGAGGGCTTCGGCATAGCGCTGTATGAGTCAATGTCCAGCATCGGTGAAGGAACCGGCATGATGCGCGACTTCGTGCAGGAAGCTACGGACATCATGTCCGAGCTGACCGAGGCTGTGAACGAGAACGGTTTTGACGGACTCGTTGATTCCCTTGGAGATGCACTGGCACAGGCTGTCAACAAGATCATCGAGTACGTTCCCCTGCTCATGAAGGGCGGCGTCAGCATCATCTCTGCGCTTGTGCAGGGACTGTCCGATTCTGCCGGCAGCATCGCTGAATCTGCGGCGAGCGTCATTGACACGCTGATTTCCGGCATCCTGAGCATCACGGATGACCTTGTGGAGCTTGGCGGTGAGCTTATCATCGCGCTGTGCAACGGCCTTGCACAGAACGCCGGGAAGATTGCACAGTCCGTAGCAGACGGTATGGTCGCGCTCGTTACCACGGTGGCGACGTATCTCCCGAAGCTGATTGAGGCTGGCATCTCGCTGATCGACTCGATGGTGCAGGGCATCCTCAATGCGTTGCCAACGTTGATTGCTGCGATCCCGGATATTCTGAAGGCGCTCATTACAGGTCTTCAGGCAGCGTTCCCAATGCTGCTGGATTGTATCACTGGAATTATACAGAGTATCGTTGATGCATTGCCTGAGCTTATTGAAATGATTATCAATGCGCTCCCGGCAATATTTGAGATGATCGTTGATGCAATAAGTGAGATGATTCCAAAACTGATTCAGGCTGTTGTTGGCATTGTGAGATCAATTGCTGAAGCACTGCCGGGAATCATCAAAATGATCGTTGAAGCGCTTCCAGATATTATACAAATGATCGTAGACGCTTTGCTTGAGTTGATACCGGAGATTGTTCAAGCGGTTATCGACATTGTGATGGCAATAGCTGATGCCCTGCCAGATATCATTCAGGCGATCATCGATGTGCTTCCGGTGCTGATTGAAAACATAATCAGCGCTATCCTGCAACTCATCCCGATGCTTATCGACTGTGTATTGCAGTTGATTCTAGCCATAGTCGAAGCGCTCCCACAGATAATTTGCTCAATTGTAGAGTGCATCCCAAGTCTGATTGCAACTATTATTGATGCTATTGTTAAGTGTATACCGGATTTACTACTGTGTATACTTGATATAATACTTGCAATAGTTGAGTATCTGCCGGAAATTATTATTAACATTGTGTCAATTCTGCCTCAATTGATTACTTCTATAATTGATGGCCTGATTGAATGTCTGCCAATGTTGATACAATGTGTTGTTGACCTTGTCCTCGCTATTGTGAAAGCGTTGCCTGAAATAATACTGAAAATTGTAGAAATCCTACCAACGCTCATAGTATCAATTGTTGTTGGACTGATCGAGAATCTGCCGACGCTGATCGAGTGCGTGGCGTTGATGATATTTGAAATTGCGAAGGCGTTACCACAGATATTCATGATAATCGTTGACATGATTGTTGACCTTGTTGTTGGATTGGCAGAAACGATAAAAGACCTTTGGGTTGACTTCAAATCGGCAGCAGGAACATGGATTTCAAAAATGTGGGAAGGCATAAAAGAAGGATGGAACTCGTTTATCTCCAGTATTTCAAATTTCTTCAAAAAACTACCGGAAATTATAACTAATGCTATAGGAAATATTGCAGAAGTTGGTAAGAACCTCGTAAAAGGAATTTGGAATGGCATCAGTAATGCGACGCAGTGGGTGCTCGACAAGATCAAGGGATTTGGTACGAGCATCCTGAATGGAATCAAGTCCATTTTTGGCATTCACAGCCCGTCCACGGTGTTCCGTGATGTGGTCGGCAAGAACCTCGTGCTCGGCCTTGCCGAAGGTATCGAGGAGAACGCTGACGCAGCTATCGACGCTGCTCAGTCCCTCGCCGACGACATCAACGACGTTGACTTCGAGATGAATTCTCCGGAGATGGACGGCGGTGATTATGATGGCATCGTAGCGAAAATGCAGAACGCTGTCGATGACAGCACATACAGCAACGGAACGGCGATCAGCGCCGGTAATGCGAGTGTGTCCTACGGAAAGTCCAAGGACAGTCGTGACGATAATGACGGAAACGGTGAAGGACGGAAACCGCAGTACGTCGAAAACAACATCTACATCGACGGGAAGAAGGCTGCAAGAGCCATCACGCCGTATGTATCGAAAGAACTCGAATGGGAGGGAAAGTGATGGGTGCCATTGAACCGAAAATAAACGATGTACTGTTCTCGACATATGGTGCCAAGATGCTGTCCTACAAAGTAGGTGCCTGCGATTTCACAAGTGGCTATCTGCTTCCGCCCAGCTCAATGATTCCTGTGAAGCTCAGCCAGACGGCTGGGCTTCGCAGCATCACACTGACGTTCGACTTTGAGGGAGACACACCGAAAGAGATTGCACTTAACATATCCAAGATGACTGCGCTGATGCTGGATATGCCGGATATTCTTCTGCCGGACGGATTCTGGTATCGTTGCGTCTACGATAAACAGTCCACGCCGGATGAAAAGGCTCCGTGGATAAGAAAAGTGCAGTATACGTTGTCTGGCTACAGGCACGATGCAAAAGTAACCATGACGCTGACACAAAGTGGAAGCGTTACGGTCGGAGGAAATTACAAGACACCTGCGGTGCTTCGCATCACATCGACAGAAAATGTCGTGAAGGTGATGGGTATCACGGTGAATGATGCTGTTGGTGCCATCACCATCGACGGATTAAAGAAGACCGTCACAAAGGATGGGCTGAACAAGTTCGCTGACACGAATTTGACCAGCTTCCCGATGCTTCAGCCCGGACTGAACACCGTGGAAATCGACGGGGCATCGGAAGTCGAGATCAGCTTCTATCCAATTTACCTGTAGAGGAGGCGAGCACATGATTGTATTGTACGACGCAACAGGAGAGGCTCGTCCTCTCACTGCGTATGAGAATTTCTCGATTACACACAAGCTCGACGGCTGCGACGAGATGACATTCTACGTCGATACGCACCATGAGCAGTATCCGCTGCTGTACGAGGAAGCTCGCGTCGTCACCGATGAGAACGAGTGGCTCATCAAGAAGATTGACGATGACAAAGTGGACTGTGAACTGAACTTCGACTTCCTGAAGGGCACTGTCTACAAGGATTACAAGAGCACCACCCGGTCACTGACGGAGGTGCTCGAAAGCCATCTGCCGGAAGGGTGGACGATTCAGGGCGGCAACGTGTCCTCAATTCGCAGGACGATAGAGTTCGATTTCTGTACCGACTTCGACGTGGCGTACCAGTGTATGAGCACCTACAAGGTGTATCTCGTCTGGAAAATCCGTGAGAAGACGGTTGTGGTGTACTCACAGACGGAAATGCAGCCGACAGGCGAGTACCTGACTACGGAACTCAACCTGAAGAGTCTGTCTTTCAGGGGTGATACGACTGACTTCGCAACGAGGTTGTATGCCTACGGCAAAGACGGTCTGACAATGGAGAAGGCCATAGTGGGCGAAAAAGAATATGGCTTGACCTACGTTGAGAACCGGAAGTACGTCGATAAGACCGTGTGCGCATACTGGAGCGATGAACGATACACCGTGCCTGAAAACCTGTACGAAGCTGCGGTTGAGATGCTGGAAACGCTGGCTTCCCCGGTGCGCTCGTATGAGTGCAACGTGGTTGACCTAGCAAAGCAAAGCACGGAGTATTCGTTCCTTGACTTCAAGATGCACAAGAAGGTGACGCTCATCGACGTAGAGCGAGGCATCCGTGTGGAGCATCAGATTGTCGAGTACAAAGAGTACCCAGACGAACCGGATAGGAACGTCGTCACGTTGTCCTGTGTTCCCGACACGATCACGACAGCTATTTCGAGTGTTGTCTCCACGATCAAAGAGGACGCTGAGAAAACAAAGACCGACTACGACTCGCGCCTTGCGATGGCAACTGCTATGCTCACCGGCGTGTTCGGCGGTCATATCTACAGCAACGGTTCGGAACTGTTTATCATGGATAGCGAAGACCCGGCACAGGCGCAAGTTGTGTGGAGGTGGAACGTCAATGGCTTTGGCAAGTCGTCCACTGGCATTGATGGCCCCTATACGACGGCGCTGACCTTCGACGATGAGTTCATTACGAACGTCATCAACGCGATGGTCATCCGTGGGTCGCTGATTGAAGCAGGCAGTGTGCAGGCCGCTTCCATTTCGCAGGCGTACACGGATGGAGTTCTCTCGCAGTCCTACGAGGCAGCAGAGGGACTGGTGAAGTTTGAGGCTCAGAAGATCACGGACTACCTGACGAACGAGCGCAGCGACGGCGCGATTGATGTGCTACAGCAGGATGTTGCGCAGATAGCTCAGACGATTGATGGCCTGCGCCTCGATTTCACGAGCGCCTATACTGGCGGCGTGAATTACGTGAGAAACTCTAGTGGATTGAATGGTATCTCTGACGATTGGGAGGCAACCGGTGTTGTTGAAACGCTCCAGAATGATGATACCAAAAACACCACCGTTGCAAACTCATGTTTCCGCCTGTCTGCTGGTTCGACGCTGACGCAGATAATTGATGACATCGTGGTTGGCAGCAGCTACACAGTGAGTGCAAAAGTTAAAAAGACATCTGCGCTTCTGTCGAAGATTACAGTTATCTACAATGGCGATTCTGAGACGGTCATTTTCAGCTCCACAGCTAGTTCGGGGTGGAAGGAATACACACACACCATAAGAGATATCCAGTCGCCTACTGTCGAAATAAAAGCTGAAACGAGTGGTGGCTATTTGTATGTAGCCGATTTGATGCTTTGCGAAGGAACGACACCGAAGTCGTGGACTCCAGCACCAAACGAGATTTACACCAGCGGCGTAAAGATTGACAAGGCCGGCATTGAGGTATACAGATCTGATACCTCAGAAAAGACTGTCATCAATAACCGGGAGTTTGCCGGTTACTATAACGACGAAGAGGTGTTCTCCCTCAACAAAGACGAGACTCGTGTCAAAAAGACTACCGTGCGTGGAGAATTGGTCGTCGGTGATTGCAGAGCTATTCCGCACGACAAAAATGGAGAGTCCGGGATAAACATTACCCTGACAGACTAAGAGGTGAAACCATGGCATCGTGGAGAAGCAACACGTACTCCGGCAGATATCTGGAGCTTACTATAACTGAGAGCGTAGACTCGATAAGCAATACGTCAATATTGCGGTGGCAGCTTGTGTCCACAGGCGGAAACTCGACTTATTATACGATAGGCGAGACTACCGTGACGATAAATGGAACGCAGGTATACCACAAAGACAGAACGCTATATACGGAGCACGTTTTCCCGTGTACCACCGGTAGTGTAGGAGGGTCAATCACCGTCCCGCATGATACTGACGGTAAGAAAACAATAGAGGTTAGTTTCACCACACGCGTTTACGAGTGGCAGCCGCTGGAGTATGGCGGCTCACTGACGCTTACAGACATTGACCGCACTGCTCCGTCCGTGTCGCACAGTGTTTCAAATATTACTGCGAATGGCCTCAAAATATCTGCGTCGTCGTCTGTCACAGCGAGCAAGTGGTGGTACTCGCTGAATGGAGGAACGAGTTGGACTGAGTTTGGCTCAGAAGGAACGTATAAAGAAGTCACAGTTACCGGACTTACGCCGAACACAACGTATAATGTACAGGTTCGAGCGAGGAAAAAGACAAACGCCGTTGATGGAGTTTCGGCGAAGAGTAACGCAAAGACACTCGGCGGGACAGTGATAAACAGTGCTCCGGCTGTCACAGCGGATGATGAGAGCGTAACTGTTACCACAGGGCTGACCGTCTACGACAGGTCGTTCTACCATAAGCTGTCGATCAAAAACGGCAATACCGTGATTCTGACAACACGGCCTGTACAGTTCACTGCATCTGGAACTGTAAACAAGGTTTGGACTTTGACCGGTGCAGAACGTACAAAATTACTCAATGCGATGGCAGATGTAAAGTCGTTTGAAGCAACGCTGTCGCTGGCAACGTACACGGATGCAGCCTGCACGGCACAGGTCGGTACCGCATCCGAGAAGTTATGCACAATCACGACAACGGAGTCGGTTTCCAAGCCGACCTTCACGGATTTCTCTTATGTGGACAGCCGTGGACTTGTTGGAAAGCTGACCGGCAACACGGGCGACAACGTGATTCTGGTGCAGTTGTATTCGAGTCTGATTGTGAACGCTGTGACCGGAACCGCGAAGAACGGAGCGACGATTAAGTCGTACTCCGCCAGTATTGGCTCTGCATCGAAGACGAGCGACACAACCGCCATCGGTGTTGGCGCTATTGATTCCTATGGCGATTCCATGTTGCTGACAGTTTCGTGCATTGATAGCCGTGGCTACGCGACCAGCGTTACAAAGAGCGTAAAGGTTCTGAAGTACGAGAAGCCAAAAGTGCAGGCTGTAACGATTCACAGGAAGGATGAAGTCGAAGACATTATACAGATGTCGTTCAGAGGCACAATGTCATCGCTAAAGCCAGATGGCAGCACGGAACGTAATAGCCTGAAATATGTCGGGTACTACTACAAAAAGACGAACGAGGACGAATGGAGTAGTTATTGCTCAGTGAAGGATGATGTGTCTGTTGTAGGCACGTCATTTTCGTTTGTCACCGAGCAGCTCATGAAAAGTGCAACTGAGGCGTTGTCGCTTGATGCAGAGGCATCGTATGACATCCACTTGGTTGTACGAGATCAGCTCGATGTGTATGCGTCGTATGATGACTACGCTGTCATACCGCACGGGAAACCGCTCATAGCACTGCGCAAACGAAATAGCACATACAATTTCGCACGTGTGGGCATCAATAATCCAAACCCGACAGAAGCGCTTGACGTCGATGGAAAAATAAAGATGAACGGCGTATATGTGTCTGGTTACATCGGTGTTGTCGCGGGAGCACTCGGAAGCTACAAGAGCGGTGGCTCTTATTTCTATGGCGCAGATACCGATGCGGATGACGCACCAATCGACGGAAGTGGGCTGCTTGAAGTTTTGCCTACCGGAAGCAACGTGGTACAAAGATTTACACAGTTTTCTGATGGAAAAACTTTTGTGAGAGCCTGTTTGGCAGACACGTGGACGACGTGGATATTGCTGAATGGAGATAAACTCCCTGACGTGCTCGGTATCGCCAAAGGCGGTACAGGCGGCAAAACTCAATCGGAAGCATTGGCAAATCTGAAGGCACTACCTCTCGCTGGCGGAACTATGAACGCGGGCAGTAAGATCACTCATCCGGGTAATGCTTCTTATTGGGCTACCGGTCTTGATGGAGCAATTCTGCGTAGACCAAACGCTGTATCTAATAGTGGTGTATATTACCCTCTTGTGGCATCGAAAACAGTAGCCGGCAATTGGGCAATTGGCACATATGATAATCAAATCCAATTTAACTATATTGCTGATGCTGATTCTTCTAGAAGGGCTTTTCTTTTCAATAGCGATGGAAACTTTTATTGGCCTGGAGGTACACAACTATTGGCGAATGGAACACTAGGGGCTAGTGATAGTTCAGTTCTTAGAGCTAATTTTGACGGTCGTATTTTCAAGAATCTGCTCGTAATGATGCGTTCTATTAGTAATAGTGGAAATAAATATAGTTCTTTTGTGTTTCCTACGATGCAGGATGCATGGGGACTTTTCTTACCCACCTATAACGATTACTACCGTGCAGCGATAACGATTTCAGGTAGTGGTGGTAGTATGGCGTGTATGCTTCAGATGGATAGTAATGTGAGCGGAGTTACTGCGTGGATATATGCAACAGCATAAGGAGGATAGAAATGAAAATTCAGGTCGATGAAAACGGATATGTGGAGAACTACGTGCTTGTCGGCGAAGGTAGTGCTTGCAATATCAATGTGGAGCTACCGGAAGGCTTTGAGGCGGAGAACTATGCGGCTTACAGACTGATTGACGGTGTCCTGACGCTCGATACGGACAGGCTTGCGGCATTGCAGCTTGCGGGCAGGCAAGATGCTATCCGTGCGCGGCGGGAGCGCGAGTGCTACTCAGTGATCAACCGGGGGCAGCTATGGTATGAGGGCGTCAGCATCGCGCATCTTGTTGAGCTGCGCAAGTGGTACAAGGCATGGTTGGACGCACCGGCGACGCTGATCATCCCGGACAAGCCGGATTGGCTTGCGTAGGGGATGCTATGGGAGAAGGCTATCGTGGCTCGGTGCCGACAATATGGAGCTGGACAAAAGAGGCTAAAAGAGTCTCTTTTTGATTTTACAGGACGCCCTACAACTTACCCTGCCCAGCACCGGATGAAAGAATCACAGGGCGGCAAAAGCCTCACAAGAGCATCCTACGTAATGCCCCCAACAGTAATCATGAAAGGAGTGGTGCTATGACGGGAATGGAAGTGTTCACGACCGTCCTCGGCATCGGTGGTACAGTCTGCGCGATTGTGTTCGGGTACATTGCGTTCCGACGAAACAATAAGAACGACGATACCGCCGAGGGCAAGAAGGACGGTGTCCTGCTGACCGAAATCGGATACATCAAGTCTGGTGTAGATGACATCAAGCGGAAGCAGGAGAAGGAAGACGAGCGGCATCTCAAGGTTGTCGAACGCCTGAGCGCGGTTGAGTCGTCTGCAAAGCAGGCTCATCTTCGTATTGATGAGATGCAGAAAAAGTTCAACGGAAGACAGGGGGAAGATTAAATGGCCAAGAGAAAAGCCAGCAGCAATGTGCGTAAAGCAGGGGCGGGAGCCGATGAGGTTCCCGCCCTTCGTGTACACATTGTCCGCAAAGGAGGCACGCTCGGAGCGTTGGCTCGATACTACCTTGGCAGTTCGAGTAGAGCCGACGAGATCAAGAAACTGAACTGTCTCACAATATAAGGAGGAGAATCAAATGGCAAAAGCAAGCGAGATCATGAAACTCGCAAAGTCTTATGTCGGTACGAAGGAAAGCCCAGCATATAGCAACAACGTCATCTTCAACACCCACTACTACGGGCATGAAGTCAGTGGCGGGAATTATGCGTGGTGTGTCGTGTTCGTTTGGGACATCTTCCGCATGGCAGGCGCGTCCAACCTGTTCTGCGACGGAAAAAAGACCGCGTGGGTCGATACCGTCCGTGACTGGGCAAAATCCAAGGGGCTGGTAGTCTCGAAAGATCAGGGGCGTCACGGCGACCTTGCCCTTTTCGATTGGAACCACAACGGTAGCGGCGACCACATTGGATTTATCGACGCCAAAAACGCGGACGGCAGCTATGAGACCTGTGAGGGCAATACCTCCGTCGATAACAATTCCAACGGTGGCGAAGTCCAGATCAGAACCCGCTATCCGTCTGAGATCATGATGATCATCCGTCCGCAGTACGAGGCGGAGGAAATCAGCCCCACACCCACACCGACAAAGGAGGCAACAGTCAAAATGGAACTGAGAATGCTCAAGCGCGGCATGAGCGGCAACGACGTGCGTGCGGCCATGCTGCTGATGAAGGACAAGGGCTACTATCCCTACGCCATCCCCGCGACGGACAAGCTGTTCGGGCCGAAGATGGAGGCCGGTGTGCGCAAGATGCAGGCCGAGCACAACCTCGGCGTGGACGGCGTGATCGGGCATAATTCGTGGACTTTTCTGTTAAAGTAGAGTCCAGAAGGTGATAAAGGTGAGTAATCGGGCGTTTTTCCTATAAACTCTTTCTTATACGCGCGTACTAAGGAGAAGTTATAGGAATTTTAACCCGATTACTCACCTAACTCACCTAGCAGATCTCATCGACGAGATTGCCCGTGAAGTCATTGCCGGCAAGTGGGGAAACGGCGCTGAGCGCCGCTGCAAGCTCGAATCCGCTGGCTATGACTACGCCGCTGTCCAGAAGAGAGTAAACGAGCTGCTCTGCTGAGCGGCTGAAATGAAAGGAGTAAAATCATGACCGAAGTAATCATCGAAAACGCTGTGCAGATCGTAGCAACTCTGCTCATCACCCTGATCGGCGTCCTCGGCGCGTGGCTGACCGCGAAGATCGGCAAGCGTGAGGAGCTGAAGAACATCTCTGCCGCCACGGAGGAAGCCACGAAAGCGGCAGAGAAGACCGTCCTCGAATTGCAGCAGACTACCGTCGAAGGGCTGAAGAAGGCCAGCGCCGATGGCAAGCTGAGCAAGGATGAGATCGACGAACTCGGCAAGATGCTGATTGATGGTGCGCTTGCCAAGATGTCCGATGCTGCAAAGGGTGTTCTGAATGCTGCCGGCGTTGACATCACTGCCATCATCAAGGGTGCTGGTGAAGCGCTGATTGCAAGCATGAAGTAGCCACAGAGAGAAAGTAAATACCAGAAATGAGTTGACCCTCACCATTGGAGAAATCCTTTGGTGAGGGTCTTTTTTTGTTTTTCAATAGATTAGACATCATGCTGCAAAATGCAGACAATTCAGAGCGGCCTTTTGACAAAAAGCGCCCCAGCTGCCTTTTGAGATAGACCCCATATAATTACACCACCAAAGCCAAAGTAGCTCACAAAGAATTCTAAGCGCTCCAAAAGCTGTCCAGACATTGCAATGTGACTGTCCAGAGGAATGTCCACGGACAATCCCGCGCAATAGAATATAAACAAATATAAAAGAAACAAATAGAAAAGTACAGTTACTTCGTAACTGTATATAGACGCGCTGAAACTGCTGGAATAAACGAATTTGTTTATTTCAAAAAAATTGAAAAAATCTTAACGAAAATGCTTGACAGCTTGACGATAAGTAAGTTACGATGTGTTCACGGAAAATAAATTACCAAACAGTAAGGCTTCCGTATGACAGGCTGGATACCAGATGAAAGGAGGAAAAATTCAAAGGGAAGGAGGTGATCGGATGATAATCACAAGGGAGACGGTCACAACCACCACCGAAAAAATCTCGATACGCTTGGATGACAGCAAAGCTCTGATTCTTCTGGACAAAGAAAAAGAGACTGAGGCAATCTCAGCAATCATCGAAGCCGCCGAGAAAGCACTCAATCTCAATTCCACGCAGGAATGATTGTAGTACATAATTAGCCGGATGTCAAGTCCCCAGCCTCTCATTCCTTGCCTGATAATCGAAGGAGATGCAATTATGACAAGAGTAGTTTGGGGCAAAGAATTTGAGAAAGCGTGGGTCATGGATATGCGTGACCTCATGCACGGAGAATACTCTGTGGAACGTAGGGTGTGCGGAGGAGCCGAGGCTGTGTTCTTTAGCTCTGACCTCGACAAGTGCATCGCTAAGGCAAAGCAAATCTGCGAGGAGGTGTCGAAATGAAGTGCTCAGAGTGCAGCCTGTATTGGTTCGATGAGGAAGCTGGCCTTGCAATCTGCCACGCTGACCCAAACTGGCCTGCTCCATGCGAATACGACGACGAGGAGGATGAATGAGATGACCGCGAGCCAGTTCAGAGCGATGACTGCTCAGCAGAAAAGCGACTACCGCATGGCCTGCGCCACCAGAGAGAATGCCGGAGCGTTGATGGAGGTCAGTGCCTTTGAGGACTACCTCGATAAGCCCGTGAAGGTCGTCAGTGGCCGCAAAGTTCCCATCGGAACGACCGGTGTTGTGTTCTGGGTTGGCATGAGGAACTACTCGAAGTATGGCAACTGGTGGAGTTGGGAAGTTAGGCTCGGACTGAGAACCGAAGGCGGTGAGACGTACTTCACCGCAGAGAAGAACGTTGAGTGTATTGCGTGAACTGCTGGAATGCAGACCGCGATGTAAGAAAGACAAGGAGGAACACATATGACACTTGAAGAATTGACTGGGCACGAATCCGGGATTGTTATCTACGAGGATGACAGCGTAGGCGTATACAACTGGTGCAGCTGCGGTGACAACCAGCTCCCACTGCTTTCGACCTTGGGATTGCCGATGCCGTGGCCTCAGAATGACGATGTCTTTGACGGCGCAGAAAAGGCGTATTGCAAGGATATCCGCGATGAACTCCCCGGAAGCATCTGGATTGAACATGGCGAAGACGGAGATGAAGCCGCCACTGACATGGACGTGGTATATGACGAGAATTACGATCTTGTGCGGCTTTTCCTGAGCGAGCTGGATGAGTCAGAGTACGAAGGTGATGTCTTCACGCTCAGAGATGGTCGAAAAGTAATTGTTCCTACTGCGTGGAATTGAACAAGAAATACGCTGGTGGTTAGGCAGCCGTGGCAATAGCTGTGGAAGACCGGCCACCAGCTTTTCTTGCCCGAATGATTAACGCAAACGAAAACTTCAAAAAATTTTTTTCGGAATTGCAAATAATGCTTGACTGCAAGCGGCATCGCCTGCTACGATGTGACCATAGAAACTTACCAATCAGTAAGTCCGGGAGGCGACAACGATGACAATCAACGGAAGACGTAACTTCACCTACAACGGAAGAAAGTATCACGTCGAAAACAACCCGAAGTATGGCCGTATGCGCGAGACAGACAACTACTACCTGACGGAAGTAGATGAGTTCGGCAACACAAAAATCCTGTTCGAGAACATTGGCTGGGATATTCCAAAGTTCGAGACGATCAAAGAAGCCCAGCGGTATGTCCGCGACTGGGACTTCATGCTTGAAACGATGTAAGGAGGTACGAAAGATGGAGTGGCTCGGAACTGTTTGCACCATCGTTGGTGCTGGAACGATCAGCTATGCGCTCATCGCCCTGATCGACGTAATTGAAGGAGGAAAGAAAAATGATCGACTTTGATGAAATGGCCGCTGTGTATGAGCAGCATGAGCAGGAGCGCAGACGATTGTTCTTCAAAGCTATGGAGATCGAAGACGACGGACGGCTCAGTCCCGTGATGACCCGCGATGAATTCATTGCATTTTGCAAAGTCAAGAAAACCGAGAACGAGAAGTATGGCTACCCGAGCGGAAAAACGTGCGTTGAAGTGTACTTTGAGTTCGCCCCGTACCACGACATTAGCTACTCGTACTGCTTCGATGACGACACTGTGTATGAGAGCAGATTCTACATTGGAGACTGAGGAGGGAACGGACATGATGACAGTGTTAGAACACATGAAAGCCGCAGGATACGACCCGTCGAAAGCGTGGAACGCAGCGGCGCTTAGCGGTCACGGAACGATGGAGTGCGAAAGCATCAGTTTGCGGACGTGGACGTGCAGACCTGATGCCTACGGCGATCTGATGGTGGCGGTGGAGGCTGTGGCGAGGGTTCCCTTCACGGACGGTACGCTCGCTCCGTATCCGAGCGTGTGGCCGCACAGCATGGAAGCCAGAGTGGTCGCTTACTTCCCGTGCGATAACAGGGGGTGAAGACGATGTTCAGATACTACTTGACGATGCCGGGGGCATTCCCCCGGTTTGCGGCGAACGTGGTGAGCTTCGATGATGATACCGTGTACGAGAGCAGATTCTACATTGGAGAGTGATGCTGGATGGATTTCTACAAGCAGTACATGGTGAGATACATGATGGCAGACGCCGGAGCAAGAAAGAGCGCAAAGCAGCATTGGGTGAAGTGCCACTTGGAGAATGTTGCATCAGGGAGAGATGATTTGATCACCTTTTCCGCAAAGATTCTTGGAGCGATTGGTATCGCAGATGAGCTTATGATAGGAGGCACAGAATGAAATACGCATACACGAGAGAAGATATCGCAAGGGCACTGAACTTCGGGACGTACCCGGTACTGACCATCGACCTTGCTGACTGCGATGAATACGGGCTCGTTGGAAGCCCTTGCCGGATTGATTTCGGCAGCTTCAGTGATGGGGCGAAGTGGTACGAGACAGCCGAGTTGCGAGTCTACAGGGACGAGCGAAAGCTGTCCTTCCACGCATGGGGAAGTTGCTTGAGTGCAAGCTATACATACAGCGACTTTGAGGAACAGGCCAAGTTCGCGGTGGCTCCCATCGTCGAACCGGACTCTGAGTTTGTGGTTGCTGTTCACGACAGGAAGGCGCGAGAGCTGTACGCGGTGCTCATCGTCGAGACGAAACGTGTCAACAAGCACTGTTCGACACCGCTCGGTGTTGAGGATGTCGATATGTCTCGCTATGTCACACTTGCGAACGAAAGATATAGAGCTTGGAAGGAGGTGGAATAAGCATGGCAAAGATAACCGACAAAAAGGCCGTAGAGTGCGCGAAAACGCTGGTTGAGTTCTGTAAGCAACAGGGCGGATGCCAGAACTGTATTTTCAGAGCGTTTGGCGCAGATCACTGGAACTGCCATATAGAGGCTTTTGACCTGCGGGACGTCCTCGGGAATATGGAAGCGAAGAAAAAGAATCGCGGTTACATTGGATGATAGGAGGAAACGCACATGAAAAATATCTGTTTTGAGATTAACCATTATGAAGTTAAACGCGAAGATTTCGTCTCGGCAATTGGCCGTTATCGGAAATTTGATGTGAAGAACTTCGATACGCTTGAAGAAGCCATCGTATACGCGAGACAGAGTAGTGAAGATGGATTTCGCGTCACTGTTAGACAGATAAGCAATGTTGTTGGATGGTGGGAAGGGGATGATAGACAGTGAGTTACATGGGAGCTGGCTACAGCGGGTACGAGTGTCGGGAGTGCCCGTTGTGCGGACAAGGTATGTGGAATGGCCGGTGCGAGAATCCCGACTGTGAGTACCACTGGCATCCGCTGGATGAGGAGGATAACGATGAAGGATGATCTTATAAGACGTGCCGATGCACTTGACGCAATTCGGCGATACTCGACCGAATGTGGCTCTGCCATTGGGCATCATAGTGGAGCGATAGACTGTGCAATGCAGGATATTGAGAACCTTGAAGGCATTGCGCCCAGCAGAATCGTCGAACTCATGAACGCAGACACGGAGGGGCGGCTCAAGATTGTGCCCCGTGCGCCGAAAGGGACGGTCTGTGGAAGCTGCGTTCATTTCGACAGAGAAACCGGAACGGCACATGGTTTCTGCAAGACGCAGACGCAGATGAGGGTGTCTTTCGAGTTCCCAAGTGGGAAGATTGAGCCGCGCTATGTTGTGCAGAGCAGGCCGGCCTGCACGGGTTATGAACCGTTAGAGGAGGATGACGATGGAGCGACTGACTGAATACGAAGTAGTGGGCGGACACGTCCACGCAGTTCCGACTGGGGACGTCGATCAGGCAATGATGCGTCTTGCAGCATACGAGGATGCAGGGCTGACGCCGAGTGACGCACATTCCTTGTGGGGCGAATGGAATGCCATGATGTCAGTGCTGAACAGCATCGGCGGCTATGACCGCCTTAGGAAGTTGGCGAAAGCCGACAGAGAAGGTTGCGTGATTGTTACGGGTGTTCCTCCAACCGATGACGGACGGGACGGCCTGCGGCAAAAATATCGAGTGTACAAGGCCAAAGATAATATGCCGGTAGATGGTTGCTTTGTGCTGCGACCTGAAAAGGACCCTGCGGCGAGAATTGCATTGGAGGCATACGCGAAAGCAACGGAAAACAAAGTGCTTGCGGAGGACATTCTCGCGGCGATTGGGGATTCTGGCCGCGTTGTTATCCTGCCATGTGAACCGGGAACCCCTGTGTACATGACGTTTTGCGGCGAGGTGTGGGAGATGCGTGTCGGCCAGTTCCATGTAAACGGCTATACGGAGCCGAGAATCTGGGCAGATATCGACTGCGACTGGGCAAGTACGCGGTGTGTGAGATGGGATTTGGCGGTCGGAAAGACTGTTTTCTTGACCCGCGAGGAAGCGGAGAAGGCACTGGAGGCGATGAATAATGGCTGAATTGAAACGCTGCCCTGAGTGCGGTGGAGTTGCAACCGTTATCCATATGTACGATACCTACGATAGAGCAGACTTTGGGTGGGATGCCGGTTGTGGGAGATATAGGGCTGGTGATGGCCTCCACACAAAGAAGATGAAAGTATCTGGGCTGCCCAGCAAAGAAAAAGCAATCGAAGCATGGAACAGGAGGGCTGACAATGGCTGAATACATTGAGCGAGAAGCTGCGATTGACGCAATAATGAAGGTGTACGTAAGAACTGCCGGGTACAAGGCGAGAGAACGCGTTTTTGAGGCAGAAGAAGCAGTACACCGATTGCCGGTCGCCGATGTCGCGCCCGTGCGGCGCGGACACTGGATTGAGGAAAATGGCTGTCAAATCTGCTCGGAGTGCGGCGAAGAACACGAGTGGGACGAGTACAGAGCCGCATACTGCGATGTGTGCGGTGCGGAAATGGAGGTAGACAATGGGTGATTACATAAGCCGAGACATGGCGATAGCACGCCTGACCAAGGTGGAAGTGACCAACAGACTGGCCACAATGACGGATGCAAAGCGGGAAATCGCGGAGATGCCTGCCGCCGATGTTGCACCGGTGAGGCATGGGCGTTGGGTACACACAGACTGGGCGTACAACTGGACGTGCTTGGACGAGTGCAGCAGGTGCGGTTATCACGACCGTGACCGAAAGAACCTGAGCGATTACGTCTATTGTCCTATGTGCGGAGCGATAATGGACTTGGAGGAATGAACGATGAAAGGTGCGACTGATTTTGATAAGCTGTGCCATCGCGTTTTCGATGGTGACGGAAGCGGAAAAGATTACCTCACGCGAAGAACGAATGTCTTCTGTGAGAATTGCGGGCATCGCGTATATGCCTACTACTGCGAGGATCGGCTGTTCTTGGCTGAGTGCGAATGCTGCGAGAAAAAGGTGCTTGTAAAAGCGAGCAATCCAAATGAAGCCGCAAGCAAGGCGTTCCGGGGAATGGAGGCGGATTACGGTGAGGCTGACCCCGTGGTGCGCTGCAAGGATTGCAAACACTTTCAGCATTACGGAAGGACGTCGCTTTTTATTGATGGCAAACACGTTAAAGCCGGATGGTGCACCCGGAGAATCCTATACGACGAGGAATATAGAATGCTGCCTGATGGTTTTTGCAGCTGTGGCAGGCGAAAGGAGGACGAACGATGAGTGTTGAAATCGGGCAGAAGGTCAAGCGAGTTCCCTCTTGGGGCATTAAAGGTTCCCGCGATGAAAAAGTTCCGGCGATCACTGGATATGTGCGCTACATACACCCGAAGGGGCGCTACTACATGGTGGAGTTCCAGCTGCCGAGTGGCGTCCTGCGAGAGTGCTACTTCGACAGAGAGGGATGAGTGCTATGGAAGAAGACGTGCGGCATTATGACCACCGGACACGGCTCCATAAGCTGTTCGGTTACTGCCCTGTGTGTGGAAGATGGCTGCATCGGGTCAAGACGTACCGCCAGCACACGGCATACGTTGAAGACGCGATGAACTTCTTCACCGGATGCAAAAAGGTGCAGCGAGGACAACGATGCGTACTGGGAAGATATGTGGGCGCAGTATTACAGCGAGATATAGGAGGCGGGGAGAATGGAGAAGACGAGGAAAAAGTGGGTCGAGTTTCTGCCGGAGGATGTGTACCAGCGCTTGGCGAACTGCAACAGCATGAAATCCGACATCCCGGTGCTAGTAAATGCCAAGTGGCGTAGCTATCGAGAGAGCAGCAAAGACAAACAGGGATTCACGAAGGAGGACGCTCTGATCGAGGTACTGGAGCTGTTGGACTGCAACTGCTGCGATACAGATCTGACCTATGACGAGTACCACGAGTTCTGCAAGTGATGTCCACGCCGGAGATTAACGAAAATGAAAACTTTCAAAAATTTTTCTCACAATTTGCTTGACAGGAAGCGCTTCAGACTGCTACGATGTCGTCAACGATAAAACTTACCGAACGGTAAGTGATAGGAGGAAAATCATGAAAGACTTACGGAAAATGATCGAGAATCTCAACAAGCGGATTTCTTGGGAGCAGGAAGAACTCGGCAAGGAGCTTGCAAGAGTAGCTGAAAAGGCGAACGAAGACCGTGAAACCTCTTACTATCTGGTGGATGTGGAACGTGCCCTGAACGAGGTAAAGGAGACTCAGGCGAGAATCCGGGAGCTGGAGATTCAGCGTGACACCCTGCGCTACGCGCTGGAAGAAGTCTAAGGAGGGACAAGCAATGAACTTCAAGATCAAAGACGTCTATTCGGACGGAAGCGAAATGTTGATTCGTGAGTTGCAGCTCGATCACGATCTTCGGCGGCTCGGCTACGACACCGAGCACATCGACTACATCATCACCGCGATCTACGAGAAAGCGAAACGGGATGGCGACCGCATCGAAAAAGATGACCTCGCAAGCATCTGGCAGTAAGGAGGAGCGGAGGATGAACAGTTGGGTCAGATGGTCACAGTGGACAGGGGAAGGCATGGTCAACTTCGGCCAGATGCCGGTACGCGACATTGCCAAGTACCTTCAGGCGTTCGAGATGGATGCCAAGGAAGTCCTCGAAAAGACAGGAGCCGATCATGTGCTCTACGGCGTGAAGCAGTACGAGGGCAGGACGCTCACGGAAGTCAGGTTCTACATGATTCCCATGAACGATGAGCAATTCGAGAAGGATGTCGCCAGTAAGCGCGGTGTGGTGGTATTTGCGCTGCACAAAAGAAAGTGAGGATGAAGACAATGGGAAGAGGTAATGTTTGCACCTTCGGAAAAGCGGAGGGGCTGTACTTCGTGGACAATGATTTCCTCGATGTCTACAGCAAGCTGGTGGACGCAGAGAACAACGTGTATGACTATCGCTCCCTGCGGGACGTCGATGAGGATGGCTACGAGTACGACGAGGCCGAGAGTCAGTGGAAAATGGACGAGTTCCGGTATGAGTTCTGCGAGGCCATGCGCCGGCGCTTCCCCAGCTTCGAGTTCGTCTATAAGTGGATTTCCAACACGCAACTGGCGCTACTCGAAAACGACCTGTTCTACGTTGTCTGCGAGGACAACCAGTGGAGTATGGCAATAGAGCTGATTCAGAAAGAAGGTGAATACGGTGGTGAAGAAAAAGTCGGGCTTCAGATGGGACTGTACCGGAAGTACCTGAAGGGTATGGAAGAGATTCTGCTCGACCTGAACGGTGAGGTCGGAACCTACAAGGGCGCGTGGACAAGCGGCGTCCTCTGCAAGATTACATAAGAAAGCGAGGAAAGGTCATGGAACAGAAATTTGCAGTCAGTCTCGTCAGAAAGACGTATCTCACGGTGGAGGATATTGACGGCATCATGAGCTGCGCTCTGGATGGTGCCATCACCGCTATGTGGTGTGCAAGGGTAGAAGTCGTCGGAGGAAAGTACCTCGGAGAGTATGCCAGCGATCAGATTTCCAGAGGCGGAGACCTCCGCTTCTACGACAGAGAGAGCAGCGAAACGTGGTTGCTGGACAGAGCCAAGCTGATTCTCGGCATCGAGATGGCCGTCATGAAAGGCTACGGCTGGGGCTGGTTCGATGAGAACGGAAAGCTGGACATCTTCAACATCGACGCGAATGAAGCGGACACGATGGTGCAGTTTGCCCTGTTCGGGGAGGTGGTGTTCTCGTGAAGATTGAGAGAGCAATTGAAATCCTCGACCCAGAGCACCGGGAGCGGTACGAGAGCATCGAACCCGTGAATGAAGCCTGTCGGATGGGTATGGATGCGCTGAAGAAGCAGATTCCGAAAGCACTCGACTATGAGGCAGATGGGTACGATGGCACTTCCGGAGAGCTGGTCTACGACATCGCTGTCTGCCCGTCCTGCGGCAGACACTTCGAGCTGGACTTCGACGAGGAGGCAAAGTTCTGCCCCGGATGCGGACAAGCTCTCGATTGGAGCAGCAAGCCAAGAGCCAAGAAGGTCGTCGGGTATGTGATCGGGATGCCTGACGCCTGCACCCTGAACGGCAACGTGTATGTGCTCGATGACGAGGGCAACGAGAAGGTGTTCAGTGTAGAGTCGGAAGCGCTTGGCTTCCTGACTGCTCACGGGTACACGCACAGAGACATTGCGGACGGCGCTGTGTTCATCGAGGAGGTGAAAGAATGACACGAGAGGAGAAAATCAAGGTTATCCGTGACTACTGTGTGATGCGGGGTCGAGATAATGATGGAAGATGCAAATGCCCTCATAATGGGGATGAGAACTTCTTCTGCCATAAGTACAGTTCCTTCAGCGCGAGCGAAGAGACTCTGAACGAGTGGCTCAAAGCGGTGGCTCCACAGAGTGGCGAGAAGGTGAACCATCCTGCTCACTATCAGGGCAAGCATGAGTGCATCGATGAAATGGTCGCTCTGTTTGGCGTGGACGCCGTTATCGGATTCTGCAAGTGCAACGTCCACAAGTACCGCTACAGAGCCGCCAATAAGAACGGTCAGGAAGACCTCGACAAGGCCGACTGGTACATGGACAAGCTGATGGAATTGGAGGCGATGAAGAATGACTGACCTGAAAAAAGCGGCGTTGTATGAGCTGAATGAACTGCACGCCGGAGGAGACATATCGGATATTGCTTACGGCCTGATTTTCGACGGCCTGAACGATGTCGATACCCTGCAAGACCGAGACAATGACCTGAAAGAGCTGTGGGAGATGTTCGGCGACGTCCCGATGAACCCTGAAACGGAGTGTATGGAGGAAGCATTTTTCGGCTTCCCGGCTGGTACGCACCGCGAGGAAATCTGGCATTGGTTCGATGAGCGATACAGCAAAGGCGTGTACGCTCTGCTGTATGGTGGAAACGGTGCTCTGGATGAACGGCTCAAGGCGGCAGAAGAAGTTATCGGGAGCGCATATGGGGCTGGCGGTGAATATGTCGATCAGCTGATTTCCCGGTACTGGGAGAAATACTGTTTGAAAGGGAGAAAGTGAAATGCTGAAAATTGAAAACACCCAGATTGCTGGCTGGGAAGCAGCCATCCGTGGGATGCGCAACCCCATGAACTCTTGGAATAAGAGCGATAGTGGATTTTGTGATGTTATCGGAGACAATTTTGGAAGCATTATCAAGCCGGCAAATTATCGTGTTGGCCCAAATGATTATGACCTCATGAATCGTCTTCGTAACTCTGGCACTGACCACCGTAAGTTTATGCGGATGATCGCCGTGTACCTCGACATCACTGCTCCGCTGTACTGGTGGGCTGAGTACGACACATACAAGGTTGGAACAGTAGCAAACTCATGTTCCAAAATGCACAAGCTGCTGTATAAGCCGTTTGAAATGTCTGATTTCAGCTTTGATAAACTGCCGGGATTCAAGAATGAAATAAAGCAATTCAGGCCGGAAGTGGACGAGGAAAAGGAACTCTGGAAAAGAATTGATGCCGACTATGATGTGAGCAATCAGGGGCGAGTTAGGCACGGTTCACGAATTCTTTCAGGAAGCGTTCACAGAGATCATTACATCCTTGTAACACTTCATGGAAAGCAGCGCCCAATTCACCGATTGGTCGCGGACGCATTCATCCCAAACTTAGAGAGAAAGCCGGAGGTCAACCACATAGATGGAAACAAGATGAACAACGCTGCTGAAAATCTGGAATGGGTTACAAGCTCCGAGAATCAGAAACACGCAGTAGGCAATTGTTTGCAGCCAAAACCCGTGACAACCTACTGCGGAAAGTTTTCAGTTGAACAGCGCAATGAGATCAAACGGCTATGGGATTCCGGAATGTACAGCAGACGGCAGCTTGCAACCAAGTATGGTGTTTCGCATACCTGCGTGAATGACATAATCAATGACAAATACAAATATGCGGAATCTGTGAATGTGTTTGAAACAGTTGCGCGGCCACTGGTAGATATGCTGAACGAAATGAGAGATTCGTATATTGCGTGTGGTGACGAGATGAGCAAGAAACAAATCTGGTACTCGATTTTGCAGTTGCTTCCAGAAAGCTACAACCAGCGCCGGACGGTCATGCTGAACTACGAGGTGCTGGCGAATATGTACCGCTCGCGCCGGCATCATAAGCTCAATGAGTGGCACACGTTCTGTGACTGGATTGAATCGCTCCCGTATGCGGAGCTGATTACGGGAAAGGAGGAAAAGTAAAATGGGCATCAAGCGTGGAGATATCTACTATGTTGAGCGCAGCCAGTATGCGCCCAGCACCGGAAGTGAGCAGTGGTCTGGACGTCCGGCGATCATCGTATCGAACGATAAGAACAACGAGTTCTCTCAGACGGTAGAGGTTGTCTACCTCACCACCAGACCGAAGGTTGACCTGCCGACACACATCGACATCCGCAGCACGGGAAAACTGTCTGTGGCGCTGTGTGAGCAGGTGACGAGCGTAGCAATTGATAGACTTGGAAACTACGTTGCATACTGCACCGATCAAGAGATGCAGATGATCGACACAGCACTGGCAATCAGCCTTGACATCGACAGTGAGCCGCAGGTCGTTGAGAAGATTGTTGAAAAGATCGTGGAGAAGCCCGTCCCGGCTGAGACGAACGATCAGCCTGCTCCGGAGAGCAATGAAGAAGTCATTCGGCTCCAGACGGAGCGCGATATGTACAAGAGCTTGTACGAGAAGATGATCGAGCGTCTGCTTGCGAAAAACTGAAAGGAGATAGAACAATGAAGATCATGCTGGATGAAGGGGCGAAGATGCCGACGAGAGCACACGAGCTGGATGCAGGTCTTGACCTGTACGCGAGAGAAGACGCGATCATCGAAGCGAAGGACTACTGCACCTTCGACACTGGCGTCCACGTTGAAATCCCCGAAGGCTACGTCGGCTTTCTGAAGAGCAAGAGCGGTTTGAACGTGAAACACAGCATCACAAGCGAAGGCGTCATCGACGCTGGATACACAGGAAGCATTGCCGTGAAGCTCTACAACAACGGCGGCTGGGAGTACCACGTGAAGGCTGGCGACAAGATTTCACAGCTCGTCATTCTGCCGTATGCGTCAGTGCCGCTGGAGCTGGTGGATAGTCTCGATGGTACCGACCGTGGCGACAACGGATTTGGGAGCAGTGGCAGATGAAGGCAATGAAAATGGCACTAAAGATGTGCGCTCTTCCCGTTCTCCTGACGGCAAAATCGGTCGAGGTGTGCGTCAAAGCGACTGCGGCAGCTGTGCGTCCCACAAAGAAAAAGGTGAAGAAAGGAGGAAATAAACGATAATGTGTACTGTGGAAAATATTGACGTGAGTAAACGGCCGTGCTATACTTGTATGGAAATACAGGTTGGAGGTGACGGCATGAAGCCGACAGAAATTCTGAGAGACTTGATTAAGCGCAGCCCGATGCAGCAGAAAGACATCGCTGAACAGATGGGCTGGTCTCCGGAAGGGGCAAGCAATAGACTTCGGCGCGGCACGATCTCAGCGGACGAGTTCGAGAAGATGCTCGGAATCCTCGGCTACGAGATGAAGATCGTCGAGGCCAGCACCAGCGAGGAGGTTCGCCCCAGACGCAAGGGCGTCGGAGGGCGGCTGCGGATGCTCGTGAACGGTGTCCGGTACGATACATATAAGGCGGATGCCATTTGCCACTCTGACGAGAGTAAGGACATCTTCTGCGAACTGTACCGGGACGACGAAGGCCGATACTACGTTGCGAACTACGTCAAGTGGGAAGGCGGCGTCAGCTCGATCTCTCCCATCGGAGACGAGGACGCGCACAGGCTGATGATGCTTCTCGGAGCATGACGTGATATGAGGCAGGGCGATATGCCCTGCCCTTATTTTTTGCCCGCCTGATTAACGGAAATGTAAACTTTGAAAAATATTGAAAAAACTTTTCAAAAATGCTTGACAGGATGCGGTGGAGGCTGTTACGATACGGGCACGATAAAAAATTACCGAACGGTAATTGATAGGAGGAAAACCCAATGAAATTTACCGAAATCAGAACCATCGGCGCAAGCGATATCCGCAAGCTGTGCATCAAGAACGACTGGTACACCAGAGGAACCAACGACCAGTACCGGCATCTCCAGCTTGACCTCTGCGAGTGGAAGGACAACCTCACCACCGAAGACATCGTGGAGATCGCAGAAGACATCATCGCTCACAGCGATATCGAGGCCGATGGACGAACGGAAGCGGAAGTCATCGAGAACGTGGCATTCGAGATCATGCGTGTCTGTAACAACTTCATCACCGCTAAGGAGGACTAAGACAATGATGTACAACGAATTTCTGGCAGGAACTGGAGCACCCGAAAACAAGGAGTCCTACAACCAGTTCAAGCTGATCGAAAAGATTTACATGGACTGCGAGCAGATGAGCAAGGCGGAAGCCTACAGCATCTGGAAGAAGACCTACGGCAAGGAACTGAAAGCCCGGAAGAAGAGAATGGCTGACCGCGCTCAGATGCTTCTCTCCACGGTGGAAGAGTTCGATGCACTGCCCGATCAGGAGCAGGCGAGAATCGCACAGGAGCTGAACCGGATGGCTCACAAGGCTTGGTACGAGGGAGACGGAAGCAGCTACTCGTTCTGCATGAGCGGCAGGTGCTACACCGACTGCTTCGGCATCGTCTGGTTCATCAAGCAGACCGGATACGCTCCGAACGGCAGCACCATCTACGGCCTGTTCGCCTGTGTGGACGGCACGATTCGGAACGCACACTACAGAGTGTAAGGAGGAAAAGACAATGGAACGCGGCATGACTATCAAAGAAGCAGCACTTGAATGGGTGCGTGAGATGAATGCAATTTCTCGCAGTGTTGTCGAAAAGCTGATGAACATCGGCGACGAGGACATCCACGAGGTGACTGAGCCTGCGGTCGGTGACAGAGTTTACTGCTACCAGCCGCTGAGCGAGCATTGCGGCGTGATCGAGGACATCTACGAGGATGGCCGGTATCACATCCAGCTTGACAATGACTCGTGGACGGATGCAGAGCGCGATGACTTTGAGGTCGAGCGATACGATGGCCTTCCCATGTGGGGGACGATGTGGACGTTCGGCGACAGTGCGGATGACTGGTGGCTGGAAAAGGGCGACGGAATCAAGCTCATGTCCGAGTGTGGGTTCCGCGTTTACGAGTCTGAGGACTTCGGGTTCATCTTCGGTATCGACGGCGCTGGATATGATTTCTACGAGTCGCATTGGATTCCGCTCTACAAAGCCCGTGGCCTTCGGTGGCATGACCCGGCAGCGGAGCAGCAGTACCAGATGGAGCGCAAGGGCTACACGGTTGGCAAGATCGGAATGCGGCAATACTGGATGGACGGAGATCGCGTGGTTGCGGAGGTGCTCAAGAGTGAATAAGGAGATGGCCTATCGCATAGTCGGCGAGCACGTTTACATGGCGCGTCTGAAGTACGAGGGAGACAGAACCATCGTTGTGCTTGCAGACACGATGACCGAAGCAACTGAAAAGGCACAGCAGTTCTTCGGATTGTCTTCCGTGGTCGTAGAGAGAGTATGGAAGACATCCGACCCACAAGTTTATGAGGCATGGGGGTGTGAAAAATGGGGCTGATGGAAGCGCTCGAAAAGGCTGGATATCCGCGAGAGCAGATGTTCAATCACTGCTCCGACCTGTATGTGTATGTGACGCCGCTGACGACGAAAGTCATCAACGAGTGGTGCGACGAAAACGGCTTCAGGAGAAGCTGGCATTGCCCGATCTTCAAAGATCAGATCACAGGCAAGCCTATGTACGACTGCGCGTTCCAGTATTACGAGGAGGTATAAAGATGAAAAGATTAAGTTGCGCGTGTGACATTGGAAGCGTTCTGATTGGAGACGAAAACTGGACGTTCGCCGTGCCGAACATTGGAGGAGACGGTGAAACCGAGATCAGAGTGTTCGACAGCGGCAAAGAATTTGCGAGAAGCTCGTGGCGGAAAGATATGAAGTTCATCTCGTCAGTTCAGGGCAGGTTTGGCATTTACGATTACGACTGCGCGTATCACGAACTGCTGAGAGGCAAAATGACAATCGACGACGCGATGATTGTTCTCGAAGGCAGATACGGTGTCTACAACGGCTTCTACAAGGTTGCGTTCGTTAAGTGGGAGGATTAAGAAGATGGCATACGTCAGGAAGACCTACGATGAATACGACATCGTGACGAACTATGGGTACGGCTGGGAGGTCGAATGTACCGAAGAGACGATGAAAGAAGCTCGCCAGCGGAAGAAGGAGTACCTTGAGAACGCTCGCGGTCTGGTCGGAATTAAGATCGTGAAGCGCCGCGTCAGAAAGGAGGCAGTGAATGGATAAGATCAGGCTGTCATCTGAGGACATCGAGTTCATTCTTCAGTGGCGCGACGAACACAAAGACCTCGTTCGTCTCGGCGTCGCACCGATGAAAGCGGTGAAGATCATCTGCGTGGACAGTGGATTCACCATCACCGGTATCAGGGAGAAAAAGGCGCTGCGATTGACTGTCAACGAGAATGGCAGAGGTATCGGCAACCTGACGTTCGAGTTGATGGAGGACGGCCTGTGCAATCTGGTGAGGGACACGACGAAGCTGAGCCAAGAAAACCGGCAGGCTGTCCTGACCGTCTACTGCTCGGTGATGGCTCTGATCGTGTTCGGAAGGTTTACCGTGGACGTCGGCCAGAACGCTGCGCGGAAAAAGGAAAGCCGTCCTACAAAGCCCACAAAGAGCCACAAAAGAAGCCAACGGAACGGGGTCACTTACATACTCTGTACGACCGGCAATGAGCTTCAAATGATGGCAAAAGGCTCACACAGAAGCCCACGCGGTTCCTTCTCAGTCCGTGGACACTACCGCCACTACAAAAGCGGGAAGGTTGTCTGGATTGACGAGTACCAGAAAGGAAACGGGAAGGCCGAAAAAGGAAAGACCTACAAGCTAAAGAAGGAGTGAAATAGAATGAGAGCGAAAAACGTTTTAGACATCGCATTTAATGATGTCATTGAAAAAATTCGCGGTTTTCGGAGGGCGGAGATCATTATCCGCTTTTGTTACTACAATGCTGAAGGCAAGAAAGTCAAGGTAAAATCAATGAAAGCGTCGGCGCTGTATCGAGACTGGTATGGAGAGTGCATTGTTTGCCCTCCAAACGACGCCAGAATCTCTCAACTGCACATCCTTGTGAATCCAATATGTACAGCGCTGGATATCAAAGAAGACGTTACTTTTGAGCAGCTTATGAATGTGCTTGAGGAAGTAACTGTAGGCCATGCCCGCAACTAAGGAGGAAAGCTGAGATGCCTACCGAAGAGATGAAGAAAGAGTTCGACTACATTCTGGGGTTCATAGAGGGCGGCGACTTCGTTCAGTTCGTCGAGGTGAAGCAGCTGAGAGCACTCTGGACTGCGTTCTGCCTACATCACGGACTCGACCCTGACACGCGCACCTACGACTGTTACGCCCTCGAAATGTGGAACTATCTGGAAGATAATCTGACCTGCCCGTGGCCGTCTGATAAATTCGAGAATTTCGACCTGTTTATGGGTGCGAACCTGTGCTGAAAATTGCTATATGTGTTGATTTCGGCGCTGGCTTGTGCTATAACAAACGAAAATGTTGAGAAGAAGTAACCCTATGAGCAGAGAAATAGGGGAGTAGCATCCTGCTTCCCGTGAGCATAGGGGATGCAATGTTTCTTGAACGCGGCGCGAAGTGACAGGATGTATATATATGTATAGTAAGCAGAGCTTCTGACGACTTCGATCAGAGGCTCTGTTTTTGTCTCTCCCGAGGGAATCCGGAAATTCACTGTCCGGCTGCACAAAAAATGGAAGACAACTAAATAATTTTGAGGAAAAAGACACATATTGAGGCGAAATCAGAAGCTGAAAACAGAAAACTGGAAAAATGCACAAAAAGTTTAGTGATTTAAATCGCTATTTTCTACACTGTATTTGTAAAGAAAATGTCACATAATTATTGAATTATTGTGAACGGAAATGTATAGTAAAGGCAGATTTATATGGACGCGCCGAGGAAGGGAAATAGGTGTCCAGATCAATCGTAAATCTGCCGGTCAAACCGGAGAAAGAGAGTGTGAGCATATGAAACACAAGACCTTTTTGAGACAGGCTGTTTCAGTGCTGCTGGCTTTTGTTCTTGCACTCGGTCTCGTCCTGCCGTCCCTGGCGGTTGAGAGCGCGGATGTAACGACGGAAAGCGGCAAGAAGCTTACGTTTGAGCAGGTGGACAATGACGAGTATGACGTCAGTCTGCCGAATAAGAATGACGTAAACGCGGAAGATAAAGAGGATACTTCGGACTATGAGGATACGGAAATCGTCCGTGTTTCCATTGTTCTGGATACTCCCTCCACACTGGAAAAGGGATTCACTGCGGACGATATTTCCTCGCAAAGCCGCAGAGCGGTGCGCTATCGCCGGAATCTCCAGAATGAGCAGGAGAAAGTGGAAGAAGCGATCTCCGATGAGGTACTCGACGGCGGCGAGCTTGATGTTGTCTGGAACCTGACGCTCGCAGCGAATATTATTTCTGCCAATGTGGAATACGGCCAGATCAAGGAAATTGAAAAGGTCGACGGCGTGAAAGAGGTTCTCGTTGAGAAACGCTATGATCCGTGTGTTGTCAATCGTGACGAGACGGTGGATCCCAAAATGTCCACCTCCGACGAGATGATCGGCTCTATTGCGGCCTGGGCCTCCGGCTATACCGGCGCCGGCAGAAAGATCGCCATCATTGACACCGGTGCGGACATTGACCATCCCTCTCTTGACCCGGATGCATTTGCCTACGCTGTAAAGGACAGCGGCGCCAAGCTGATGACGGCTGAGGATACCGCAGGGCTGCTCTCTCAGTTGAACGTGGTTTCGAAAAACAAGAATGTCACGGCAGAGCAGCTCTATGTTGACGCGAAGATTCCCTATGGCTTCAACTACGTGGATAATGGTCTGGACATTGGCCATGACCATGATACTGCGGGAGATCACGGCTCTCACGTTGCCGGTATTGCTGCTGCGAACCGCTACGTCAAGAGCGGGGACGGCTATGCAAGCGCACTGGATTCCGTTCTCACGCAGGGCGTCGCCCCTGATGCACAGATTCTGGTTATGAAGGTCTTCGGTAAATCCGGCGGTGCATATCCAGGCGACTATATGGCCGCCATTGAGGACGCAATCGTCCTTGGAGCAGATTCTGCCAACCTTTCCCTCGGCGGCGCGTGGACCGGCGATTCCCGCGCTGAGGCAAAGTATGAAAAGATCCTTGAGCGAGTTGTCGAGAGCGGCCTTGTCGTTGTAGCCTCCGCCGGCAACTCCGGTGCATGGGCCGATGAAACCTTTGTCGGCGCACCTTATGCCGACAGCGCAAGCTGGGCAACCGTCGGCGCACCCAGCACCTTCACCAATATGCTGAGCGTAGCCTCCGTGGAGAACATCGGCAGAACCGGCAAGTATATCGAAGTTGCCGAAAATAAGATGTATTATTCGGAAAGACTCGATGGACAGGACGGCAAGCCCTACACCAATGTGTCCATTACGACGCTTGCGGGCGAACATGAGTATGTCTATCTGGATTCCATCGGCACGGCGGAAGAATTTGCTTCGATCAAGGATGTTCTGACCGGAAAAATTGCGATCTGCAACCGCGGCGAGATCAACTTCACGCAGAAGGCTGAAAATGCTGTTGCAAACGGCGCAATTGCGACGATCATTGCAAACAACGAGCCTGGTACGCTGCTGATGGACTTTGCCGCCTATACAAAAACTGAACCGGCCATTTCCATCACGCAGAAGGACGCTGCTCTGGTCAAGGAAAACTCCACCCCGGTGAATGATGCCTCCGGCAATGTCCTCTACTATACCGGTAAAATGGTTATTTCCGCCAAAGATGAGGCGATGATTGAGCACAGCGACTACTATACGGTCAGCAGCTTCTCCTCCTGGGGCATTCCCGGTTCCCTGAAAATGAAGCCTGAGATCATCGCTCCCGGCGGCAACATCTATTCTCTTATGAATGGCGGCAGCTACCAGAATTCGTCCGGCACCTCTATGGCTGCGCCGCAGGTTTCCGGCATGGCAGCACTCCTGGCGCAGCATATCGACGCGAAGGGCCTCACGGAAAAGACCGGCCTGACACGCCGCGCACTGATGCAGAGTCTCCTGATGTCCACAGCGGAGCCCCTGCTTGAGGCCGAGAACACCTATTATCCGGTTCTCCGACAGGGCGCCGGCCTTGCGAATATCGGTGCGGCCATCTCCGCGGGCAGCTATCTGATGATGGACGCGGATGCGACCGACTCCTATAAAGACGGCAAGATTAAGGCGGAACTGGGTGACGATCCCGCACGAACCGGAACGTTCAGCTTCGGCTACACGATCAACAATCTTTCCGATACTGCTTCCGCATTCTCCCTGTCGGCAGATTTCTTTACGCAGGGCGTTTACACGGATGACGATGTTGCTTACGAAGACACGATGACCGTTCCGGTTCCGTCCACCGTTACTTTCCTGATTGATGGAAAGCTCGTCGAGACGTCAGCGCCGGAAGAAATGAAGCACTGCGATTTCAACGGCGACGGCAAGATCACGAGCGCCGACGGGCAGGCGCTGCTGGACTATGTGACCGGTGTCCGCGAAAAGATCAACGACGCGGAATATGCCGACTTTGATGCAGACGGCGGCATCGACACTTACGACGCTTATCTCTTCTTCAAGCAGATCGGAAAAACGGCAGTAGAGGTTCCTGCAAACGAAAGCGTCCATGTTACGGTGAATGTTGCGCTGGACAAAAATACGCTGGATGCCTACGACAAGGCAAGCGGCGACACCGGCGCATACATTGAAGGCTATGTCTACGCCACGGAGCTTGCCAGCGCCGAAGGCGTTGAGGGAACGAGCCATTCCATCCCCGTGCTCGGCTACTACGGCAACTGGACGGATTCCTCTATGTTCGACGTGGGCAGCTACATTGACTACTTCGTCTCCGGCGAGGAGGACAGACTGCCGTATATGTTCGACGGCACTTCCTACGATTCTCTCCAGTATCAGCTCCTCACCACCAGAGAGAAGGGCGACACCTCAACCTATGCATTCGGCGGCAACCCCTTTATCAACGAGAGTTTCTACGATCCGGCGCGTGATTCCATTAACACGGATACGACGGTTTTCGATACGATTGCCTTTACCGCGATCCGCAACTTTGCCAATTCCCACATTTCTCTCGTGGACACAGAAGGAAAGGTCTACATAGACGCGGACACGGGTGCAAATACGGGCGCATTTTACAAAGCTACCACGGCCGGCGGCCAGTGGCAGAATATCCAGTGGTCGATTTCTCTCGGTGACGATCTCTCCGCAACACCGGAGGATGCGCAGCTTCAGCTTGCACTGACGCTCGCGCCGGAATACAATGTTGATCCCGATGGAACTACGCATTGGGATGCGCTTGGCAATGGTGCGACAAAGGTCTACAGCGCATATGTCGATAAGACTGCACCGACGATTACCGACATTTCCATGGCGACGAGCATTACCTCTGATACGAAGAAGCTGACTGTAACGGCTTCGGATAACCGTTATATCGCGACTGTCGCTCTGATTGATTATGATACCGGCAAAACGGAAACGAGCCAAAGCACTCCCGTCGGCGCCGAAGCGGGCCATACCGACCTGTTTGAGGTCGAAATGGACGCTGAGATGCAGGCAGCGACGCATCTGCTCGTACAGGTTTATGACTATGCCGGCAACTATGCGACCTACAAGATCAACCTCAACGAGGAAGAGCTGAACGGGCCGCTCAGCGTGGAACTCAGCGAGGATTCGCTGAGCCTGTTCCGAGGCGCATATGCCCGCCTGACGGCAGAGGTCAGCCCATTCGGCGTGAAGCCTGACGGCGTAACATGGTCTTCCTCCAACGAGAAGGTTGCAACGGTTTCCGCGAACGGCCTTGTGACCGCGGTCAATGAAGGTACTGCAACCATCACGGCGGCTTCCGTCAAGGATCCCACCGCCACTGCAAGCTGCGAGGTTACGGTCAAGGTTCTCCACACGACCATTTCCGGTGCACTTCAGGATGACAAGGCGCTCGCTCAGTTCTACAAGTGGAACCTTGAAACCGATGCTGTATGGAATTCTACGGCTGTGCTGGAAAGCACGTCGGTTGCTGCTGCGGCCTATGACGAGCTCAATTCCAGAGTTTATCTCATCGACGGCGATCAGCACAATTTCTGCCTGGTCGACCCCGCAACCGGTAAGAACATTGCGACTTACGGCGGCATCGCCAATAACGGAAGTAATATTCCCGTGTGGGATCTTGCCTACAGTAAATACTACTCTACGGCAGATAAGCCGTTGTATACCGGCATTTTCGGAATCTATGTGCTTCCGCTCTCCGAGCCCGGAGAATTCTCCAACAGCGCGTTCGATATGTCGTATTCCCTTGGAAAAACTGGCGGCAAGAAGCTTATTTCCATTGCCCAGCTTGGCAATGCAATGGTAACGCCTACCTGGAATACTGTGGAAGGCGAAATCTATGCCCTTATTGACGATGCAGGATATGTCCACATTGGCGCATTCTGCGACGAAGAAGAAGTTGGTGAGCTGAGTTTCATCGGTTGGGACTGGTTTAAGTCTACGCTTCCGGAGCTCGCCTGCCAGGGCAGCGGCGATGATCTCTTCTGCTCCATGGTGGCCACGGAGGAAGACGGCGCAACGGTGCTGTACCTCTCCTACTTCAACGGTGATGCTAGCGATCTCTACCGCCTGACCTACACGACCAACGGCGTACCGGCGAAGTACAGCGTAAATGACAAGGGCGAACCGGAGTGGGATCCTCAGAACGCAACGCATCTTTGGGTGGCCGAATATGCGGGCAACTTCGGCAACGGCGTGTGGCCGGCAAGTATCTACAGCGCCGTCCCGAACCAGAAGTCCGATACGACAACAACGACTGCGGTCGGTTCCGCTGCGGCCAGAAGAAATCCTGAGTTTGCAGGCATTAAGTCCGAACTGACGCAGATCGCCCAGCCGGCTTTCACTCCGGTGCCCACAGAGAGCGCTGTCACGCCTGCATCCGGCATCAGCATCTCAGAGGACGAAAAGACCGTAACCGTTACGGTCGTCCCGCAGGGTGATGACGAGAACACCAATGGCCTGCTGACGGTCGAGTATGACGCAGACCTGCTGACGCTCGCTGATGTCAGCTCTGTTGTTCCGTATACCTCTCACAAGGATGAATCCGGCAAGGTCACCTTCGGCTATGTTGCACCTGACGGCCTTGCAGCCAACAACACTGTGGCGACGCTGACCTTTACGCTTGATCCCACAAAGTGCAGCGAGGCATCCGTTGGAGTAACGCTGAAGCAGACCGAACGGAACGACAAGACGGTCAATGTGACAGAGCATCTGGCAACCGGCATCCACAAGGAGACCGAGGTTCGTGATGCGAAGGAGCCGACCTGCACCGAAAAGGGTTACACCGGCGATACCTACTGCAAGGCTTGCGGCGAGCTGCTTGAAAAGGGCAAGGATATTGATGCGCTCGGCCATACATACAAGAATGGCAAGTGCACCCGCTGCGGCGAGAAGCAGGCCAATGTCAAGACAGGAGACGAAAGCAACCTGAATATCTGGTTTGTTGTTCTGACCATGTCCGCGGCAATCACCGTCTTTGCGGCAGCAGTTCTCCTGCGGAAGAAGCGCAGCAACTGATACAGCGGAGCAAACACAGAAACCGCATAAACTGAAACAATCCCGGCAGGCTCAGCCTGCCGGGATTCCTTGACTTCGAGAGCGTTTCTGCTATAATTGAAAGAAAAAGAAAAGGAAGAATCACAATGAAGATTCATGAACAGGAGCCGGTGCAGGCACGCATCGCTGTGACCGGGGAAGCCTTTTTGAAAACGCGCTACAGTCTTACAGACGGAGTATATGAGATCAGCATTGGTCGCGGCAGAGACTGGGATGTTCTTGCCTGCAAGCAGGTCTATGGCAAGGCAGTCAAGACGGCGTTGGAACTGGAGTGCGAAAGCTGCCTGTTCGACTTCACGCCGGCGGCAGAGCTTGGCTTTCCCGGTATCTGTGCGGCGGCAGAAGGAATCTGGGGCGGCGCCTACCGGCAGCGTTTTTCCCTTGACGGGCGCTGGGAACCGGAGCTTGCGTGCTATGTCTGCGGCGTGGAAGAGAAGCTGCTTCCGGCTGCGTGTGAGCTGGCACGTTCTGTAATGGAAACCAGGAATCTGGTCAACTGCCCGTCCAACCTTCTGCGCCCCATGCAGTTTGTACTGAGACTGGCGGAAGCAGTTCAGGATTTGCCGGTCGAAGCGGAAATCCTGGATCGAGAGGCTTTGACCCGGCTGGGTCTGAACGGGCTTCTTACTGTTGGTGAAAGCAGCGCCAACCCACCTGCCTTGCTCATTCTGCGTTATACGGGCGCACCGCAAAGCACGGAGCGCATCGGTTTTGTCGGTAAAGGTGTAACCGTCGACACCGGCGGCTACTGCCTGAAATCCGCCGCGTCCATGGCGGGCATCAAGGGCGATATGGCCGGCGGTGCGGCTGCTGCGATGGCTCTCCGCGCACTGGCGGCGAACCGGATGCCGGTCAACGTGACGGCGGTAATTCCAAGCTGCGAAAATCGGATTTCCGACGGCAGTATGGCGCCCGGAGATCTGATCACGATGTTCTCCGGGAAAACGGTTGAGATTCTGAATTCCGATGCGGAGGGAAGGCTTATTCTCGCAGATGCGCTTTCCTGGGCGCAGGAGCGGGAGAATTGCACGAGCCTTGTGGATGTTGCGACCCTCACAGGCGCGATCTGCAATATGCTCGGCCACGTTGCAACAGGAGTGATGGCAAATGACGACGCCTTCTATACCGCGCTCGTGCGTGCTTCGGAAGCCTCCGGCGAGCTCTTCTGGAGAATGCCGGATTTCCGGGAATATGAAGCGTTGATTGACAGCGATTACGCCGATGTGCGCAATACGTCCAAGGACGGCTGCGGTGCGATTACCGCAGGTCTCTTCCTCCGGAGGTTTGTGAATGACCGGCCGTGGCTGCATCTGGACATTGCCGGGACGGCGGATAACAACGGAGTTTTGTGGCAGCATCACGTCCCCGGTGCGACGGGAACGGCGGTCAGCACACTGTATTTTTTAGCTGCGGAGGGTAGAATATGAGTTTATTGGAAGCCTGCGTCGGTTCGTATGAATCCTGTCGGGCAGCGTATTTGGGCGGCGCAGACCGGCTGGAGCTTTGCGCCAATCTGGTGATTGGCGGAACAACGCCGTCGCGTGCGCTGTTTTCTCAGGTACAGCGCGATTGCAATATCAGAATCAATGTAATGATTCGCCCGCGATTCGGGGATTTCCTCTATGATGATGCAGAAATGGAAGAAATGTGTGCCGAAGTTACCGCATTCCGCGAGCTCGGTGCAAACGGCGTTGTGTTTGGCGCGCTGACTCCGCAGGGCGATTTGGACGAGCTGCGCATGGAGCGACTGATTGCCTGCGCGGGCGGGATGGAGGTAACCCTTCACCGGGCGTTTGATATGACACGCGATCCCTTCGCCGCACTGGAAAGTGCAATTCGGCTCGGATGCAGGACAATTCTGACCTCCGGTCAGGCGGCGGATGCCATGCAGGGAAGTGCGCTTCTGCGGGAGCTGCACGAGCGTGCTGCCGGAAGAATCGATATTATGGCGGGCTGCGGTGTAAACAGCGGCAATATTTTGCGCCTTCACAAACTGACCGGCGTGACCTCTTTCCACGCTTCGGCGAAGCGGACGGCGGAGAGCGCGATGCGCTACCGCAAGGAAAGTGTGTCCATGGGACTGCCCTCCCTGTCGGAGTATCAGCTCTGGCAGACAGATGAGGCGGCGGTTCGTGCCTGTGCGGAGCTGGTTCATGGTCTTTGACCGGGAGGAAGGAAATTGAAAGCGGAATCTGTGCAGATCGAATTTGAAGAAAGACTGCGCCTGCTTCCCAAGCACAGACGCAGTGAAATTGACCATGCGATTGCCGCACTTCCGGAGAGTGCGGCTGTGCTTGCACGCTGGATATATGCAAACAGTCCGCTCAGCGACTGTGTGAATTATGCGCCCGCCCTCTTTTGCAGCATGGCCTGCCATGGCGCATTTCTGCTGGAAACCATGCCGGAGCTGCAAAAGCTGCCGGAATACCTGTTTTTGAATTATGTTCTGCATCCCCGCGTCAATGAGGAAGTTCTTTGCGACTGCCGCACATTTTTTCATGCGCAGCTCCGCGAGCGAACTGCCGGACTTTCGGCGCGGGAGGCGGCGTTGGAGATCAACTACTGGAATGCGGCGCAGGTGCGTTATCAGGCTACGGATCTGCAAACGCGTTCGGCATTGCAGGTTTACCGCTCCGGGCGAGGCCGCTGTGGAGAAGAATCGGTCTTTGCGGTTAATGTTCTGCGCGCAATGGGAATTCCAGCGCGGCAGGTATACGTTCCTCGCTGGTCGCATTGTGATGATAACCACGCCTGGGTAGAAGTCTGGTGCGACGAAAAATGGAATTATCTCGGTGCCTGCGAGCCGGAGGAGGTTCTGAACCGCGGGTGGTTTACGAACGCCGCGAGCCGTGCCATGCTGGTGCACAGTCGCTGTTTCGGACGTCCGGAAGGCGAAGACGTCATCTGCAAGCAGGGCGCGGTGACATATCTCAACCAGACGGCGCGTTATGCTGATCCAACGGATATTCATGTAAAGATCTGCGATGCAGAAGATAGTCCGGTGTGCGGTGCGCAAGTCGAATTCTGTGTGCTGAATGCGGGACAGTGGTATCCCATCGCCGTGACAACGGCGGATGAAGCCGGAAATGCCGGCCTGACCTGCGGACGGGGGAGCCTGATGGTGCGTGCAAGCTGCGGCGCATTCTCCGCCGAGAGGTTGATCAACACAGCAGCAGATACTTTCCTGTCTCTGCGCCTTTCACCGTTGAAGCAGGCAGAGCCGTGGCGCTCATTTTTGTTTGTACCGCCAACGGAAACGCAGGACAGGGGAGAGCGTCCCACGGAAGAACAGCTTTTCAGAAACCGGGAACGTAAAAAAACGGCGGATGCCGCAAGGGAGAAGCGGCTCTCTTTACTGTTTGACGAAGGGCGCGCAGTGCGCCTGGAAAAATGCTGCGGCAGCGCCGTGCGGTATATTCTGAAAGAAAGCTATGGGAACTTTTCGACGCTCTGCACATTTTTGGAAGAGGCGAAAACCGATACTGAACGGGTGCGGCGGGTGCGTCTGCTGCAAACGCTCTCCCCAAAGGATTGGAGCTGCGTGGGCATGGATGTCCTTCTCGACGCGCTGCTTCTCCCGGAAAGCGGGAAGGCGTCCGGTCCGCGTGTCGGACATGAGCCGCTGTCCTGTTTCTGCGCAGCGGTGCAGGAGTGGTATTCTGCGGCACAGCGTGCAGAATTCCGCGCCGATCCCCGTAAGCTCTATCGCTGGATCCGGAAGAATCTCCGTGCACTTCCGCAGCAGGAGTATGCGTGCCTTTTCACGCTTCCGGCAGCAGCACTTGCGGGCGGATATGCAGAGCCTGTGTCACAGGAACTGCTATTTGTGGCGGCTTGTCGCGCCCTTGGAATTGGTGCGCGAAGAAATCCCTTTGACGGCCGCCCGGAATTTGAACAGAATGGTGTATTTCTTCCCGTGGAAGAGGCAGGCAGAGGGACGCTCGTGCTGCAAAGAGCGCCGGGGGAAGAATGGACTCCGGATGCAGATTTCGGCATGATGCTGCTGAGCGGCGGTGCCTGGAAACCGGTTGACCTCTCAGTGGCAAAATGGCAGAATCAGTCAATGACGCTGCCGCTCTATGCCGGTACCTACCGCATTCTGACTTCCTTGCGCTTGCCAAACGGCTGCCAGCACGGAAGCGAGCTGCTGCTGAGCCTGTCGGCAGGTGAAACCAAAACGGTTCTTCTGCACAGAGAAAACGTCGATTTTTCGGAACAAGCAGTGGATTTTTTCGTGCCGGATGTATTGTTTTTGAATGCTTGCGGTGCAAAGCATCGCTTGTCTGAGCTGACGGCCAAACCTTCGATCTTCATCTGGCCGGAGGCGGGTGGGGAGCCAACGGAGCATCTGCTTAATGAGATTCTTACGCAAAAGGACGCCATTGCTTCTGCTTCCGTGTATGTATTTGTACGCAGTTGGGCAGAAGCGGAGAACGAAAAACTCCGCACGGCGCTTCCGGGCGCGTCAATTTTGCTGGATCGCGACGGCGAGATGGCGCAGCTTCTGGCGCGCAAAACCTATGTCGATCCGGATGCCATGCCGCTGCTGTTAGTCACAGACCGCCCCCTGCACGTGGTTTCCGCGGCGGCGGGCTACCGCGTCGGGAGCGTCGGTCTCGCTTTGAGGATTTACAAAAGCGCAACTCTGTGCTAGAATGATAAAAAATACGGAAGAAGCAGGATGTATGCTATGTTTGAACTATTGAAAACCGAGGGACACGCGCGGCGCGGCGTGTTCACCTGCGCGCATGGAACCGTGCAGACGCCGGTCTTTATGAACGTCGGCACACAGGGTGCAATCAAGGGTGCGCTGAGCGCGGCCGATCTGGAGAACATTGGCTGTCAGGTCGAATTGTCCAACACGTATCACTTGCATCTGCGCCCAGGCGACCGCCTGGTACATGACATGGGCGGCCTGCATAAATTCATGACGTGGAACAAGCCTATCCTGACGGATTCCGGCGGATTTCAGGTCTTTTCGCTCGCCAGCCTGCGGAAGATCAAGGAGGAGGGCGTGTATTTCGCCTCCCATATCGACGGGCATAAGATTTTCATGGGGCCGGAGGAAAGTATGCAGATCCAGTCCAACCTCGGTTCGGACATCTGCATGGCCTTCGACGAGTGCATAGAAAATCCAGCACCTTATAAATATGTGGAGGACTCCATCGGGCGGACATACCGTTGGCTCGTGCGCTGCAAGGCGGAAAATGCCCGTTTGAATCAGTTGGAGGATACGGTCAATCCGCAGCAGATGCTCTGGGGCATCAATCAGGGCGGAACCTATGCCGACCTGCGCATCCGCCATATGCAGCAGATCGCGGAGCTGGATCTGCCGGGCTATGCCATCGGCGGTCTTGCGGTGGGCGAGAGCACGGAGGTCATGTATGACATCATCGAGGCGCTCGATCCCTATATGCCGAAAAACAAGACGCGCTATTTGATGGGCGTTGGCACGCCGTCGAATATTATTGAGGGCGTCGCGCGCGGCGTGGACTTTTTCGACTGTGTCATGCCTGCGCGTAACGCGCGGCATGCAAAGCTCTTTACCTGGTCCGGCACGATCAACCTGAAAAATGCGAAATATGAGCGCGATGAGAGACCCATTGATGCGGAGTGCGATTGCCCGGTCTGCCGCCGCTATTCGCGCGCCTATCTGCGGCATCTGTTCAAGGCCGAGGAGATGCTGGCCATGCGTCTTTCCGTGATGCACAACCTGTATTTTTACAACAAGCTGGCAGAGCGCATCCGAAATGCGCTGGACGAGGGCTGCTTTGCATCCTTCCGCAAAACATATTCCGAGCGGCTCGCGCAGCGTGCGGAGGATTAAAAAATTTACAAATTTTCTCCTTGCATTGCAGGGGGATACCCTGTATAATATTCTTGATTTAAAACACTGGAGGAACACCAATGAATTACAGCATGATTCTCATTCTCGTGGTTATGGTCGGCGTCTTCTACTTCATGATCATCCGTCCGGAGAAGAAAAAGAAGAAGGAAGAGGAGCAGCTTCGCAAATCTCTGAAGGTCGGCGATAAGATCACAACCATCGGCGGCATCGTCGGCAAGGTCGTCGATGTAAAGGACGACAACATTGTCATCGAAACCAGCATGGATCGCGTCCGCATGGAGCTTGCCAAGTGGTCCGTTATGACCAACAATACCGCGCAGGAAGCTGCGCAGAAGGCTCGTGCTGAGGCACAGGCTGCCGCCAAGGAGCGTGCAAGAAAGAAGAAGGAAGAAAAGGAAAAGGCGAAGGCTGACAAGAAGGCCGGCCGCTGAACTTCAGGAAACCGATAATGTCCGCATGCCTGCCGAGCTGAGAACGGCAGGCATGCGTGCTTTCTTCCGAAAAAGCCTTGACAAATTCAGCCTTGTCTGTTACGATAACATACAATAATAACGCAGTGATGGGAAAAGTAACGGCATTTCAGCCTTTCAGAGAGCCGCCGGTGGGTGCAAGACGGCAGACGGATGCTTGTGAAATACCTCCCGGAGCGGTTCGGCTGAACCCCGCGTCATGGCGGCAGTAGGCAGAAACGGTTTGCGCACGTAACGCGTCGGAGTCCTTGACTCCATAAGGCCGCATATCGCAAGGTGGCGGCGAACCAGAGGTGGTACCACGTATTTTACGTCCTCTGTCCGAAAGGGCAGAGGACTTTTTAATTTATAAAGGAGAAGTATTATGAAGATTTATGACGAGCTTGTCGCGCGCGGCCTGATTGCACAGGTGACCAACGAAGCGGAAATCCGCGAGATGATCGACAACGGCAAGGCCAAGTTCTACATTGGTTTTGACTGCACGGCGGATTCCCTGACGGCGGGCCATTTTATGGCGCTGACGCTCATGAAGCGTCTGCAAATGGCAGGAAACAAGCCGGTTGCTCTGATCGGCGGCGGCACGACCATGATCGGTGACCCCTCCGGCCGTACCGATATGCGCAAGATGCTCACCCGCGAGGACATCGAGCACAACGCCGAGTGCTTCAAGCGCCAGATGGAGCGCTTTATCGAATTTGGGCCGGACAAGGCCATCATGGTCAATAACGCCGACTGGCTGCTGAACCTGAACTATGTCGAACTGCTGCGGGAGGTCGGCGCGTGCTTCTCAGTGAATAATATGCTGCGCGCCGAGTGCTACAAGCAGCGCATGGAAAAGGGCCTGAGCTTTCTGGAATTCAACTACATGATTATGCAGAGCTATGACTTCTACTACCTCTTCCAGCATTACGACTGCAATATGCAGTTCGGCGGCGACGATCAGTGGAGTAATATGCTTGGCGGTACGGAGCTCATCCGCCGCAAGCTGGGCAAGGATGCGCATGCGATGACCATCACGCTCCTGACCGACTCTCAGGGACATAAGATGGGAAAAACTGCGGGCAATGCCGTCTGGCTCGACCCGAACAAGACCAGCCCTTACGATTTCTACCAGTACTGGCGCAATGTCGGCGACGGCGACGTTATGAAGTGCATCCGGATGCTGACCTTCCTGCCATTGGAGCAGATCGACGAAATGGCAAAGTGGGAGGGAAGCCAGATCAACCGCGCCAAGGAAATTCTGGCTTATGAGCTGACGAAGCTCGTTCACGGTGAAGAAGAGGCCGAGAAGGCACAGGCGGCTGCAAAAGCGCTGTTTGCCGGCGGTGCAGACGATAGTAATATGCCCACGACGGAGCTTTCTGAGACACAGCTCACCGACGGCAAGATCGCAATTCTCGATCTTCTTCTGGCATGCAAGCTCGCGCCCAGCAAGTCTGAAGCTCGCCGGCTTGTACAGCAGGGCGGCGTGTTTGCAGACGACGAGAAGGTTGCCTCCATTGACGTCGGCTTCACTGCCGAGCAGCTTCGCGAGGGCGTCCGTCTGCGCAAGGGCAAGAAGGTCTACCACAAGGCGATTCTGGGATAATAAAACTGTCCGGCTGCCGTTTTCGACAGCCGGACATGGTTTTTATTTACAGGTCATTGCTTCCAGAACGGTCAGCTCTTCCTTGTCGATTCCCTTGGTTTCAGCGAGGCCTTCTTCGATGTCGACGTCGCACATTTTGCCGTTGCGGATGCCGATCAGGCGGTTTGTCTGCCCGTCTGCGAGCAGCTCCACGGCGCGGTAGCCCATGCGCGTGGCATTGACGCGGTCGCGGCCGGAGGGCGTGCCGCCGCGCTGCACATGGCCGAGTACGGTCACACGCGGGTCGAGCGCAATCTCTTCCTTGATGCGCTGCGCCACATCAAAGGCACTGCCGGCGCCCTCGGCGACAACAACCATGTAGTGCGTGAAGCCGTTGAGCCGTGCGGTGCGGATTTTTTCAATGATCTCGGTGTCAAAGTTGCTCTTGTTTTCCGGAATCAGGAGGGCGGTCGCGCCGACGGCGAGACCAACATACAGCGCAAGATGCCCCGCGTTGCGTCCCATGACCTCGACCACGGAGCAGCGCTCATGGGACTGCATGGTGTCGCGCAGCTTGTCGATGCATTCTATGGCAGTGTTGGCGGCAGTGTCGAAGCCGATGCAGTAGTCAGTGCAGGCAATGTCATTGTCGATCGTGCCGGGCACGCCCACGACGGAAATTCCGTATTTGGAAAGAGCCAGTGCACCGCGGAAGGTGCCGTCGCCGCCGATGGCGACAATGCCGTCCAGTCCGAGCAGCTTGCAGGTATTGACGGCCTTTTGCTGGCCGGCTGCGGTCATGAATTCCTCGCTGCGGGCGGTGTAGAGCATCGTGCCGCCGCGGTTGATGATATGAGCGACGCTCTTTTCATCCAGCCGGATAATGTCGCCGTTGATCAGGCCGTTCCAGCCGCGGCGGATGCCGACAACGTCGATATCCATGCTGATTGCCGCACGCACGACAGAGCGAACAGCCGCGTTCATGCCGGGTGCATCACCGCCGCTGGTGAGCACGCCAATGCGCCGAACGGCGCTCTTTTTATGTAGTTCCATATATATTCCACCCTTTTCTGTCGGTATACGACAAAAATTTCAATCATATTATACCGCTTTTTTCTCAAAAGTAAATAGGAAACGGTAGAAATCTATTTCCGCGTGTGCTATATTATATGAGAAACACTCGCAGCAGAGACTTTGAAAAGAGGAATCGTTATGGATTTTAATGCAAATATGGTGAAAGAAGAAATCATTGCGTGGATCCGTTCGTGGTTTGAAACTAACGGCAAGGGATGCAATGCTATCGTCGGCATTTCCGGCGGCAAGGACAGTTCTGTTGTTGCGGCACTCTGTGTGGAGGCATTGGGCAGGGAACGCGTGATCGGCGTGCTGATGCCCAATGGAGAGCAGCACGATATTGATATGTCCCGGCTTCTGGTCGATCACCTCGGGATTGAGAGCTACACGGTCAATATTCATGACGGCTATGAGGGACTGCTTGCATCGGTCAAAAAGGAATTGGGAGAGGTCAGCCGCGACACGACGATCAATCTTGCCCCGCGTGTCCGTATGGCAACGCTGTATGCCGTAGCACAGAGCCGCAACGGACGCGTGGCCAACACATGCAATTTGTCGGAGGATTGGGTCGGCTATTCCACGCGCTACGGCGACAGCGCCGGTGACTTCAGCCCGCTTTCCATGCTTTGCGTGCGCGAGGTGCGTGCACTGGGACGGGCGCTCGGACTGCCCTCGGTGCTGGTAGATAAGGTGCCGATCGACGGTCTTTGCGGTCAGACGGATGAGGAAAAGCTGGGCTTTACCTATGACGCGCTCGATGCCTATATCCGTGACGGCGTTGCACCGGAGCCGGAGGTCAAGGCACGCATTGACCGGCTGTATGCGCTCAACCGCTTTAAGGTGCGCTTTATGGATGTATTTCCGTATCCTGCGGAATCATAAATGCTTTTGTGAAACAAAGGAAGAACCCCTGCAAGATTTTCTGAAATCTTGCAGGGGTTCTTCCGTGCTGCCGGGAGGCTTGCGCAGAATCGGAAGATGGCTTGAACCGCGCGTTATTTCAGTCCTAATTCTCTGCGGACGCACATAGACTGAAGCGGGAGTGAACAAAGGATGAGAAAAGAACTCAGACAGGCATTGGCCATCTGCCCGGAGAGCGTGCGAAGGGCGGCGGACAGGCTTCTTGCAGACGTTCTCTGCGAGGAGCTACGCTTCCGTATTGGGCGGCAGACGGTGGGATATGCAGGAGGGAAAAGGATTCCCCTGGGAGTATACACAACGCGCGCTTTACTGGATGAGCTACTGGAGCACGCTACACGGCAGTCGGCCTACGCCGCCCAGGATATGCTGCGGCGTGGCTTTGTGACGCTGCCGGGCGGACACCGGTTGGGAATATGCGGCACAGCGGTGATGCGGGAGGGGGAAATCCAGACCATTCGTGCTGTTTCCTCCGTGAATCTGCGCATTGCGCGGGAACTGCCGGGGATTGGGGAAACGTGTGTGAGCCGGATGTGGACGCATCCCTTTTCGACACTTATCTTCGGTCCGCCGGCCTCCGGAAAAACGACGCTGCTGCGCGATATAATCCGGCTTCTTGCGCAGCGGCAGCGGGTATGCGTGGTGGATGAGCGGCAGGAGTTGGCCGCCTGCATAGACGGCATGCCGCAGTTTGATCTGGGAGAAAACGCAGATGTTTTGTGCGCTGTGCCGAAGGAGCTCGGCATTACGCTGCTGCTGCGCTCGATGAATCCCCAGTGGATCGCCCTGGATGAAATCACCGCGGCGGAGGATGCTGAGGCGATTGTGCGCGCGTCATACTGCGGTGTCAGATTTCTGGCAACTGCGCACGCAGGCGGGCGGCAGGAGCTGTTTTCAAGGCCGGTCTATCGGTCGCTGATGGAACAGGGCGTGTTTCAGAATCTGATTTTCGTTTCGCCGGATCACAGCGTCAAAATCGAAAGGGGGAATCCGTGTTGCTCCGTTGGATAGGTGCGCTTCTGGTTCTAATCGGCGCGGGAAGCATCGGAGGATGCCGCGCGGCGCAATATTACCGGCGGGTTCGGCAGCTTCGGGAGCTGAAAAGCGCAGTGGAGATGTTGCGCTGCGAAATCAATTATACGCTTTTGCCTCTGCCTCAGCTTTATTCCGGCGTGGCGGACAGGCTTACCGGCGCAATGTCACAGTTCTTCCGTGTGCTTTGCAGCCTCCTTGAAACCGGACTGCCGCGGCAGCGCGCTGCGCAGAAGGCAATGGAGGGTGTACCTGCGCTGCTCCTGCCAAATGACGCGCGCATGGCGCTTCTGGAACTCTGCGGAACGCTGGGACGCTACGACCTTGAAGGAGAAAACCGGATGCTTTCTCTCAGCGGACAGCGGATCACGGCTGCGCTGGAGCGGTGCGAAGCAGAGAAAAAACCGATGGCGCGAAGTTGTGCTGCATTGGCCGTTTCCGCAGGAATTGCACTGGTCATCCTGATGGCTTAGGGGAAACTCGCATGGATATAGAACTGATATTTAAAATCGCAGCGGTTGGAATGATCGTTTCCATTCTGAACCAGGTACTGGTGCGCTCAGGCAGGGAGGAACAGGCAACCATGACAACCCTGGCGGGGCTGGTCGTTGTTTTGATCATTATCGTACAGAAAATCGCGCAGTTGTTCGATCTGGTCAAAAACCTCTTTCATTTTTAATGGCTGCGCTTTTGCAGGTTGCGGTCATCGGTGTTGTGACCGCGGTTCTTGTGACGCTCATCCGCCGAAGCAACGCAGAGCTGGCGCTGCTCCTGTCCGTTGCAGCCTGCGTGGTGATGGCGCTCGTTGTGATCCGGCTGGTTGAGCCGATCATCTCCTTTTTTGGGAAGCTGCAAGCGCTTTCCGGCTTGGATGACGAGCTGCTCACGCCGTTGATCAAGAGCGTCGGCATAGGAATTGTGACGCAGCTCTGTGCGGCCTTCTGCACGGATGCCGGAGAGAATGCAGTTGCACGGCTGATTGAGTTGTGCGGCGGAGTACTGGCAATCTATATTGCACTTCCTCTGCTGGAAGCGGTGATCGACATGATACGTACAATGATGGGAGGGTAGCATGAAGCGAATGGTGATCGTGCTGCTTTTGCTGGCGGCGCTGATGGGAACGGCTTTTGCACAGGATTTGGACGAGATCGTGGACACATCATCCATGACACAGGAGCTTCCGCAGGAGGCGCAGGAGGCAATGACGGGGCTGAGCCCTGCAACAGCTGCCAATTTCTGGGGAAACTGCAAGCGCCTGATACAAAATGCGCTGCGGGGGAGCGGCAGCGCAATTCAGACAGGCTTGCGTCTATGCGCAGTTCTCCTTGCGGTGGTAACGCTCTGTGCTCTTGCAAAAATGGCGGGAGAGCACGATCTGACCGGCGCGGTGACGGCAGTCGGAGCACTGGGCCTGTGCGCGGCGGCGGTCGGCTCTTTTCACAGCATGATTTCTCTTGCATCGGACACAGTACAAAAGGTGACGGACTACACGGGCTGTATGCTTCCCGTGATGGCTTCCGCTGCGGCGATGAGCGGCGGACTCACCTCTGCCTCTGCACTCTATACAGGCACCGTTGTTTTTGCTGAAATCCTGATGCAGCTCATATCCAAAGTACTGGTGCCGGGTGTCTATTTCTATTTGGCGGTGGCGGGCGCTGAGGCGGCGCTGGGCAGCGACACGCTCAGTGAGCTGAGAGAATTTGTCGGGTGGGCGGTTTCCAAGAGTCTGAAGGTCGTGCTCACCGCATTTACGGTCTATATGACGCTGACCGGCGTGGTCAACGGAAATTCCGACGAGCTTGCGCTAAAAGCGACCAAAGCGGCGGCCGGAACGGTACCGGTGGTGGGAGGAATTATTTCCGACGCTTCGGAATCCCTGCTGTCGAGCGCGGCAATGCTGAAAAACTCCGTCGGTGTATTTGGAATGCTTGCGGTGCTGGCGGTCTGCCTGACACCGTTCCTGCGTGTCGGCGTACAGTATCTGCTGCTCAAGCTCACGGCAGCCGTGAGCGGAACGGTGGGGCTCTCGCCGCACGTCAGGCTCGTCAAGCATTTTTCTTCTGCTATGGGGTATCTTCTTGCGATGAATGGCGCGTGTGCGCTGATGTCGCTGATCTGCGTGGTGTGCTTTCTCAAGGTGGTATGATGGAAAAAATCAGAACATATTTTTTGGCGATCATTGCGGCGTGTATGCTTTCGGTGCTTGCCTGCGCACTGCTGAAAAACAGCAGAATTCAAAAAATCACGCGGTTCATTGCGGGAATTTTGATTCTGCTCACCGTGTCTGCGCCTCTGCTGCGTCTGAATCTCTCCGATCTTGCCGTCCACATTGCGGAGCTGGGAAAGCCGGAGAAATTCAGCACACAGCAGGCATCCAAGGACTATCAGACCATGCTGCGCGCACTGGTCAGGGAGAATACACAGCGGTATATTGAGGCGAAGGCCGAAGCGCTGGGCGGAATCATTCAGGCGGAGGTCACGGTCGGGAACGGAGAAACGCCTCTGCCGGAAGCGGTCACACTGACGGGAAGCATGACGCCGGACCAAGCGCAGGCGTTGGAGGCGTATATCCGGGATTCATTGAACATCCCATCCGACCAACAGGAGTGGAGATTATATGGATAGAAGAAAATGGAACGAATGGGCGCGAAGGCTCATTTCCACACTGAAAAAATATAAATATGCCGTCCTGGTGCTGATGGTCGGGCTGGCACTGCTGGCAATTCCGTTTGGCAGTGAGAAAGAGAATACGAAGCAGCAGACACCATGTGAGAGCCCTGCTGTAGAGCCACAGGATTATGCGCAGGAGATTGAGGCGCGCCTTACCAGAATGCTGCTGAAAATCGACGGTGCGGGCCGCGTCAGCGTTATGCTCACACTGCACAGAGGTGCGCAGACAAACTACCAATCCGACATAAAGACGAGCGGCGAGCAGACGAATTCCGGCACGCAGACCAGTGAGGAACGAAAGACGGTTATTTTGTCTCAGGGAAGCGCATATGATGAAGCAGCGATCTCAAGCGTGGTCTATCCGCAGTTTCAGGGAGCGCTGATCGTCAGCGAGGGTGCAGACAATGCGGCAGTGCGGTGGAGCATCGTGTCTGCGGTTTCGTCGCTGACGGGCCTTGGAACGGATAAGATCACGGTGGTCAAAATGAAATGATGGAGGAATGGAACATGAAAACATGGAAGCGCAATGCAATCATTGCGGGCGTACTGGTGCTTGTGTGCGCCGGCATCTACCTCAACTGGCTCTATGGCAGAGATTCTACGGATTTGAGCAAGGTTCTTGATGCGGACAAGGTGCTGGGAGAATCCACGCTTGTACTGAACGACACAACGCAGACACAGCCGGCGCTTGCGGCACAGGAGAGCGGTCAGAGCGCAAATGAGTACTTTGCGCAGATGCGGCTGTCCCGGCAGAAGGCGCGAGACGAGGCTGTGGAGCTGCTGCAGGAGACCATTGCCTACGCAGAAGGGGAGGATACCTCCACCAGCAGCAAGGCGCTGGAGAGCCTTGTATCCGATGCACTGGCTGAGTCACAGATCGAAAGTTTGGTCGTCGCCAAGGGATATGCCGACTGTGTTGCATATATTTCTGACGACGGGATCTCCCTCGCAGTCGCCGCGCCGAAGGAGGGGCTGAAGCAGACAGATGTATCGCTGGTTGCCGATATTGTGCTGGCGCAGACGGAGTTCAAGCTGTCTGATATCCGCGTGATCGGCGTGGAATGATGCTTTTTTCGGAAATGGATATTGTATTTTTCGGAAAATGTGATAGAATAGGATAGAAATCCAAAGAGGATCTGTACTCCAGAAAGGAAGGAAACCGCTATGGCAGAAGGAAAAAAGTACATTGAGCAGCCGCAGGAAGGCGGACGCATTCTGATCTCTGAGGACGTCATCGCTTCGATTGCGGCGCTGGCAGTTCGTGAGGTCGAGGGCGTCTACGGCCTGAGCACTACCGCGGCCTTTGATATTTCCACGATTCTCGGCAAGAAGAACCTGCGCAACGGCATTCGCGTCACGATGGAAGAGCAGAATGTTACGATCTCCTGCAACCTCGTTGTGAAAATGGGTGAGGCCGTGATGACAGTCGCTAAAAATGTTCAGGAGAGCATTATGAACGAGGTCGTTTCCATGACCGGTGTTCGTCCGGTGGCGGTCAATGTCAACGTCTGCGGCATCGCAGTCCCAAAATCCACGAACTGATACCTGCTTCGGGGTGCTGACCAGGCACCCCTACTTTTACATACCAAGGAGAACGCCATGACACGCTCAAATGCCAGAGAAGTTGCAGCTCATCTGATCTACGAGCTGGACTATACCGCGCAGACGCCGGAGGAAGCACTGCAAACACGCATGGAAAAGGAATACTACTCCGGCCTTGCCGGGGAGAATGAGGTCTATACCGAGCGCCCCAGCAAAAAGCAGATGGAGTATATCCGCACCTGTGTGGAGGGTGTAGCCGCCCATGCGGATGAACTGGACGCGCTGATTGCGCAGTATGCCATCGGCTGGAATCTGCACCGGATTTCCCGCTTTACCAAGGCGGCCATGCGGCTGGCAATTTTTGAGATGCTGTATATGCAGGATGTCCCGACGGGCGTGGCGATCAACGAATGTGTCGAGCTGACCCGGAAGTATGAGGACGCCGAGGTGGTTTCTTTTGTCAACGGAATTCTCGGCTCTATTGCGCGTGGACAGAAAAAGGAAGAACAGCAATGACGGTACTGGGCTTTGATACCAGCAACTATACGACTTCTGTCGCCGTTTTTAACGGTGCAGAGGGGAAAAATGTTTCCAGATTGCTCGATGTTGCACCGGGCACGCTGGGACTGCGGCAGAGCGACGCTCTGTTTGCACATGTAAAACGCCTGCCGGAGCTTGCCGACAGGCTGTTTTGCGATATGGGTGAGCTGCGGCTGGACGCCGTCGGCGCAAGCACACGGCCGCGGGCGGTTGAGGGGTCTTACATGCCGTGTTTTCTTGCAGGGCAGTCGCAGGCCGAGGTGCTGGCCGCCGCGCTGCATATTCCGGTCTATTCCTTTTCTCACCAGCAGGGACACATTGCGGCCTCTCTCTGGTCGGCGGGACGGATGGATCTGATGGACAGGCCCCACCTTGCATGGCATCTGTCCGGCGGAACCACGGAACTTCTGTATGTCACACCGGAGGGAGTAAGTGTCCATGCGGAGAAGATTGGTGGGACGTCGGATATTTCCGCAGGCCAGCTTATCGACCGCACAGGCCAGCTTCTGGAGCTGCCGTTTCCCTCCGGCAAAGCGCTGGATGCGCTGAGCAGGGAAGCGGACGGAAAGGAACGCTTCCGGGTCAAGGTTCACGGAACGGAATTCTCTCTTTCCGGCGTTCAGAATAAGGTGCAGGAGTTTTATGCCCGCGGAGCCTCAAAGGCAGATACGGCAGGGTATGTGCTGCGCTGCCTGATCGGTGCAATTGCGGAAGCAACGGAACATGCGCTCAGAGAACATCCCGGCTGCGACGTTGTATTTGCGGGAGGCGTGTCGTCCAATACCATGCTGCGCGAACGCTGCAAGATACTGCCGGCAGTGTTCTGCGCCCCGGAGTTTTCCACTGACAATGCAATGGGAACGGCCATCTTGACATGGAGGGCGCACCATGCAGGTTTATGAAGTATCGCAGATCAATGAGTATCTGCGCCTGCGTTTTGAAGAGGACGAGTTTCTCAGCGGCGTTTTTATTCGAGGAGAAATCAGCAATTATAAAGTTTATCCTTCCGGGCATCATTATTTTACGCTGAAGGATTCACAGGGCGCGCTGCGCTGCGTGATGTTCCGCGGCAATGCTTACCGTCTGCGTTTTCGCCCGGAAAACGGCATGAAGGTTATCGCAGGCGGACGTATTTCGATCTTTCCGCGCGATGGTGCATATCAGCTCTATTGCACGGAGCTTACGCCGGACGGCGTTGGGGATCTGCATGTCGCCTTTGAGCAACTCAAGGCGAAATTGCAGGCAGAGGGACTGTTTTCTCAGGAGAGGAAAAAAAACCTGCCGCGCTTTCCTCATCGAATTGCAATCATCACGTCATCTGCGGGTGCCGCGCTGCATGACATGCTGCGCATTCTGCGCAAGCGCTATCCGCTGACGGAGGTCGTGCTGCTTGCCGTGCGCGTGCAGGGTGCCGAGGCTCCGGGGGAAATCGTCAGTGCGCTGCGCTATGCCAACCGCTATCATGTGGCCGACCTGATCATTACCGGCCGCGGCGGAGGCTCAATCGAAGATCTCTGGGCGTTCAATGATGAGGCCGTGGCGCGTGCGATTGCAGATTCCGAAATTCCGGTCATTTCCGCCGTCGGTCATGAACCGGACGTCACGATTTCGGATTTTGTGGCCGACCTGCGTGCGGCAACGCCGTCGAATGCGGCGGAGCTGGCCGTGCCGGATCAGACAGAACTGCGGCAGCATCTTGCTGCGCAGCAGGCGATCCTGCTGATGCAGATCCGAAAACGCATGAAAACCGAACGCCAGCGCGTGGCGGCGCTTGTGTCTGCACGCTGCCTGCGCAGTCCGGCAAACTATCTGAATGACCGCCGTATGCTGCTTGATTTCCTGCTGCGACGTCTCTGCGCGGCGTCACAGAATCTTTTGAGCCGTGATCGGGAGCGTTTTGTCCGCTTGACGGCAAAGCTGGACGCGATGAGCCCCCTGAAGGTTTTGAGCCGCGGCTACAGTCTGGTGCGCAGCGGGGGAGCTCCGGTGCGCAGCATCCGGGAATTGTCCGTTGGGAAAACGGTGCGGATTACCTTTGCGGACGGCAGCGCGCAGGCGCAGATTACACAGTTGGAGGAAGCAGATGAAAAAAGAATCCATGACCTTTGAGCAGTCGGTCACCCGGCTGGAGGAGATCGTCCGGCGAATGGAGAATGGCGATGTCGCCTTGGAAGAAGCGCTGAAACTCTTTGAAGAGGGAACTTCACTTGCTGCCTCCTGCAACAAGCTGCTGGACGATGCGGAGCTGAAAGTTTTACAGATGACAAAGGGCGCAGACGGTGCACCCGTGGAAACGGAGCTGCGGGATGAATCAGTTTGACGAGCGGCTGCGCCGCTATACCGATGAGGTCGAGGGATATCTGCAGCAGTGCTTTATCGAGCCGGAGGAGCCTCAGCAGGTGCTGTTTGACGCCATGCGCTATAGTCTGCTGGCCGGCGGGAAACGGCTGCGTCCCGCGCTGACTCTGGCATTCTGTGTACTCTGCGGGGGAAAGGCAGAGAACGCGCTGCCCTTTGCGGCGGCAGTGGAAATGGTGCATACCTACAGCCTGATTCATGACGATCTGCCCTGCATGGATAACGACGACCTGCGCCGCGGCCGTCCAACCAATCACAAGGTCTATGGCGAGGCGACGGCAGTGCTGGCCGGCGACGGCCTTCTGACTGCGTCCTTCCGCTTTTTGACAAGGGCAAAGCTGCCGGCGGCGCAGATTGTCCGTGCGGTGCAGGTGCTTTCTCTGTGCGCAGGAGAACTGGGCATGGTCGGCGGACAGACGCTGGATATGGAGGCAGAGAAGCGTGCCTGCACGGAGAAAGAAGTCCGTGCTATCCAGTCACGCAAAACCGGGGCGCTCATTTCTGCGGCCTGTCAGCTCGGTGTAATCGCTGCCGGCGGCAGCGTGATGCAGCAGGAGGCTGCGTCCGCCTATGCCGATGCGATCGGCCTTGCATTCCAAATTGAGGATGATATTCTGGACGTTGTCGGCGATGCAGATAAGATTGGGAAAGCAGTCGGTGTGGATGAACACAAGAACACTTTTGTCCGCCTTTACGGTGTGGATGCCTGCCGTGAGATGATTGCGGCTGAGACACAGCGAGCGATTACGGCGCTGGATGGTTTTGATGGCGCAGATTTTTTAATGGAGCTGGCACAGCGGCTGGTGAGCCGAGAAAAATAGCGGAATATGGACTTGCCACCCCCGAATAGAGTATTCGGGGGTGATTTTATGCTCGGCGCAGCAGTCTGGCTGATGCTCGGAAGCATCCTGTATTCTCTGCGGCTGTCAAACGGAAGCGGTTCCTTTCCAAAGCCATTAAGCGCCAAGGAAGAACAGCACTATCTGGCACTGGCAGCCCAGGGAGATCTTGAGGCCAGAAATATACTGATTGAACGGAATCTGCGGCTGGTTGCGCATATCATGAAAAAATACTATACACAGACGGCAGATCAGGAAGACCTGATTTCCATCGGCACGATCGGTTTGATTAAGGGAATCTCGACCTTCGATGCAAGTAAGGGTGCCCGCCTTGCAACCTACGCCGCCAGATGTGTGGAAAATGAGATCCTCATGTACTTTCGTGGGCAGAGGAAGAGCGCTTCGGATGTTTCTCTTTCGGAGATGATCGAAACAGGAAAGGACGGCAATGCGCTTTCCCTAATGGATGTTATCTGCTCTGATGAGGATTTATTTGAACAGATGTCCGATAGGGAAGTATATTCCCGCCTGTATCAGATGATCGACACGCGGCTGAGCGAACGGGAGAGAAACATTATTATCCTGCGCTACGGCTTGTTCAACCGTCGCCCGCTGACACAGAGGGAAATTGCCGCGCAGAGCGGCATCAGCCGCAGCTATGTCAGCAGAATTGAGAAAAAGGCACTTCAAAAACTGGAGCGAGCTCTGTCGGAAACAGAGTAGATGAAATGAATGTTGTTTTTTTATGAGGGAAACAGTATAATGATGGTAAATCCGGGGCGAGGCACCGGATGGACTGAGAAATCTGGAGGCAAACCGATATGCACCCCTGGAAGCATTTCAAGACAATTACGCGGCACCGTTTGATCGTGTGCAAGCACTGCTTTCGCGTCGGACTATACTGGCGCGGATTGACACACGATCTGTCAAAATACTCATGGACGGAGTTCCGCGCCGGAGCAAAATACTACCAGGGGACGCGCAGCCCCAATACGGAGGAGCGCGAGGAGAACGGATACTCTGTGGCATGGATGCACCACAAAGGGCGCAACCGGCATCACTTTGAATATTGGACTGATCTGGATTTGACCACAAAACGATATGCGCCGGTACCCATGCCACGGGTGTTCTTTGTGGAGATGGTAATGGACCGGATTGCGGCCTGCAAGGTCTACCATGGAAAAAACTATCGCGACGGTGATGCGTTGGACTATTTTGAACACGCGCTGGAAGCCAGAGAGTCCATAATGATGCACCAGAAGACAAAACGGGAACTGACGTACATACTGACCATGCTGCGTGACCGGGGAGAGAAGGAGACATTCCGCTTTATCCGGGAGGTTGTCCTAAAAGGGAGACCTTTTGCACAGGAAGACTCCAAATGAAATTGGTTGATATAGGAGCGTTTATATCCAATCTGGTCGGGACGAAAGCTGCATCGTTCTAATCTAAAACATTATTGTCAAAAAGTATAAAAATGTCGCAACATCAGCGACAAGTAATGATTGTTATAGCATACCAGCTATTGATAAAGATAGCCCCTTCTTCCGATGCGGCTATTCTGGTTTCTGTGACTATTGTGTGCAGCATATGCGGACTCGACCAATGCCAGATGGGGGGAAGAGCTTGCAGCGGGCTTCCGCGCACGGTTCCATATAGTTTGCAGGTTATCATTCAACCTCAATAAAAAATCCAGAGGCGGCGCAGCTGCGCCGCCTCTGGATTTTTTATCTTAGTTTGTCAACTGTGCGAGTGTGTCGCTCGGCACGGGGTATTGCTCCTTTTCCGCAAGGATCAGCGGCCGGATCGCTTCGCCGCAGATCAGCGGGGAAGTACGCCGTCGTCGGAAGTGAGGCTGACGTTCAATTAGAGCTTTTCCCGCAACAGCATCGCGCACCGCTCCATGGCATCAAGCAGACCGGAACGCTTCAAAAGCCCCTGATACTCCATGCTGCGGGAAGTTGTACACATGTGCATGGTCATAGCCGCTATCGGATGGGGTAATAAGCTCCAGACGAAGAAGCTCGCTGCTCAGGAAATCCTCCGGCAGCTCGGCAGTCGGCGCAGGTAGAGAGGGAAAAGATCAACACAAAGCACATGCCAACCGGCAGAAATCAGGCAAAAAGCCGTTTCGTGTAAAATACCTCTTGCAGCGGTTCGGTCAGAAAATCAGAACGTTGCAACTTCGTTTTCAGCGGGCTGAGCGGGAAGTACATCCGTGGCTGTCAGAACAGGACCGACACCGCGGTAGAGTGTGTGGAAGCGGGCGGCAACGGTGGCTGTAAGCATGATCCACTCACGGGAATGCAGATCACCTGCCTTGTCATATTTGCAGGGAAGTCCCATAAAGGCGATGTCCTCAGCGCAGCAGGTCATGACAAAGCGGCCAGGGGCAAAGTAACCCTCTCGCTCCTTTTTCAGCCGTGCAACCTGTGCCTTGAAGCGGACGGTTTTGCCATTGTATTTCTTCGGCTCCTCGGTGATGTCGCGGTAGAACAGCGCATAATCCTCATCCTTAATTTCTATGACGGGTGCATTAATGTCGAAGGGCAGGGGATCCTGAATTTCGTCAAATTGCGAGGTGCCGTCGGTATACTCATAGAGAATTCCAACGCGGCGGTTCAGAGCGCGAGCCAGCTTGTGCAGGGGCATGATATCCTGCCCCTTTTGCAGACGGTTGAACACGACCATTTCGCAGCCGGTGAGCTTGTCCACAACAAGAGAACGCATATTGGCGTTGTATGCCATGATCGTGCTGCCGTCGGCAAACATGACCTCCTGTGCAATCTGCCAATCCTGCGGCATATTGTTATAGAATGGGCCGACCTGTTTCATGCCGTTGAGCTCGACCACGACACGCTCGGCATTGTGCTTTTTCAAAAGGGCAGCAAGCTCGGCAGTCGTGACTGTGTCCTGATCTTCAATGATCTCCGGATAGACGTGCTTATATGGGTAGGCGGAGATATCATATTCCTCCTCACCCTCTTCGCAAATCAGCAGCAGAGTGCGCTCTCCTGCGTTGAAGCGCTCATCGCAGAGTGTTTCCTGAATGAATTTTGTCTTGCCGGCGTCCAGAAAACCGGTGAAGGCGTAGACGGGAATGGGCATTGGAAGGCCTCCTGACTTATACGCCGAAGAGCTCGGCCAGCGCTTTTTCGTTGAGCTTGGAGCCGATCACGCACAGGCGGCCGGTGACGGCTGACGTGCCGCTGCGGACATCAATTTCACCGGGGACGTGGTCGAAATGCAGCCATGTGCCGGAAGTATCCTCGACGATGCCCTTGGCCCGCAGAACGATGCCATACTTTTCCTCGTCGTCCAGCGCGGAGAGAATGGCGTGCAGTTCGTCCGCGGTGAACTTTTTCGGAGTTTCAACGCCCCAACTCTGGAAAATCTCATCGGCATCATGGCCATGGTGGTGATGATGCTCGTGCTCATGCTCATGCTCATGATCTTCATCCTCATGGTGGTGATGGCAGCAGTCATGGTGATGCTCATGCTCTTCATCCTCATGGTGATGGTGGCAGCAGTCATGGTCGTGGTGATGCTCGTGTTCGTGCTCGTCCTCATCCTCATCCTCAGTGTGATGGTGGTGATGGCAGCATTCTTCATCATCGTCCTCATTGCGGCGAGCTTTTTGGATCATTTCCGCCAACTCCTGCGTAAGGGAGTTCTGCTGCTGCATGGCTTCGAGAATCTGCTTACCGGTGAGCTGATCCCAAGGCGTCGTAATAATGATTGCATTTTGATTGTGCTCTCGCAGGAGGGCGACGGCCGCGGCTAACTTTTCCTCGGAAATGGAATCGGTCCGACTGAGAATAATGCAGGAGGCGGTTTCTACCTGATTGGTATAGAACTCGCCGAAATTCTTCAGATAAACCTTGCATTTTGTTGCGTCTGCGACGGTGACAAAGCTGCCAAGAGCGACATCGGGCGTTGCGACCCGCTCCACCGCGCCGATGACATCGCTGAGCTTGCCGACGCCGGAGGGTTCGATAAGAATACGGTCGGGATGGTATTGCGTGATGACCTGCGTCAGCGCACGGCCGAAGTCACCGACGAGAGAGCAGCAGATGCAGCCTGAATTCATCTCGTTGACCTGAATTCCGGCCTCCTGCATGAAGCCGCCGTCGATGCCGATTTCTCCGAATTCATTTTCGATCAGGACGATCTTCTGGCCTGCGTAGGCTTCACGGACCATCTTTTTGATCAGCGTGGTCTTGCCGGCGCCGAGGAAACCGGAATAAATATCAATGATTGTCATTATTTATGAACTTCCTTTCTTAATTTACGTCAGATAGAAAAGGCGTAATTATTTTGCCTAATATTATACCACTGCTTGCCAAAATCTGCAAGTACCGGCGGGAAAATGTGCCGGAATTCGGAATGATGACTTGCATTTTCCGAATTTCATGGTATACTTAAACTCCAAAACGAGGTGACGAATGATGCATGACAAGTCTAAAGCTTTTCTTGGCCGCGTGCGGCAGGAATGGAATGTAAATAATATTGTTCGGCTGCTGACCTACATTGCTGCATCCTTCCTGATTAATCTGGGACTCGAGATGCTCTCCCGCCGTTCTTTTGCCGCCGGGATTACTTATCTGGCTACGCATCCGTGGCAGTTTTTCTATGATTCTCTGATCATTCTGTTTACGCTTTCTCTTTCCCTGGTCTTCCGCAAGCGCGGCTTCTTTTTTCTGCTGATCACGGCTGTCTGGCTTGGCCTCGGCTTGACGAACTGCATCCTGCTGGGCTACCGCGCTACGCCCCTGACGGCGCCGGATATTGCATTGCTTTCCTCCGTGCGGGACATTATTGAGATATATCTCTCTCCGATTGCCATCATTGGCCTGATGCTGGTGATCTCTGCTGTGATCGGCGCAATCATGCTGCTGTGGCTGCACGCCAAAAAGTATAAAACGGATTACTATTTCGGCGTGGCTCAAATCATTCTGTTCGGCGGCGCGTTGCTTGCTGCGACGATTGCGCTGCTGAAAAGCGGCACGATTGCCTCACGGTTTCCTAACCTGCCGGACGCTTACCATGACAATGGCTTTGCTTATTGCTTCTCGGCAAGCGCCATTACACAGGGAATCAGCGAGCCGGAGGACTATTCCGAGGATGAAATCCGCTCCATTCTTGACGCGGAAGGGGAGGTTCCGGCAAGCCGGAAGAACGGACCAAACATCGTCTTTGTACAGTTGGAATCCTTTTTCGATCCGAACCTTCTGAACGATCTGAGCTACGCAGAAAATCCGGTGCCGAATTTTGAAGAATTGAAGCAAAAGTATTCGACGGGACTGTTTTATGTGCCGTCCATCGGGGCGGGCACGGCAAATACCGAATTTGAAGTGATCTCCGGCATGAATCTGGATCATTTCGGCGTAGGAGAGTACCCTTACAAAACGGTTGTGAAGCACAGAAGCTGTGATTCCATTGCCTACGCTCTGAAAAACCTTGGGTACGGAACACATGCGATTCACAATAATAATGCGACATTTTACAGCCGTGACCGTGTCTATGCCAACTTCGGTTTTGATTCCTTCACTTCGGAGGAATATATGCACGATGTGGAGTATAATCCCTTGGCATGGGCAAAGGACAGCGTGCTGACGGGAGAAATCCTGAAGGCGCTGCACTCGACGGAGGGACGTGACCTGGTCTTTACCGTTTCCGTGCAGCCGCACGGGAAGTATCCTACAGAACCGCTGGAGGGCGCGGAAACAATCGCCGTCAGCGGCATCGAGGACGAAGCCCGCCGCTGCGGATTTGAGTACTATCTCGGCCAGCTTCATCAGACCGATGCGTTTCTCAAGGAGCTGACGACGGCATTGAGCAGATTCAACGAGCCTACGGTCGTTGTGTTCTACGGCGATCATCTTCCCAGCCTGCAAATCACGCAGGAGGAGCTGTCCCGCGGCACAGTGCAGACCACGGAGTATGTGATCTGGTCGAACTTTGGCCTCAAAAAGCAGGATCAGGACGTTCAGGCCTATCAGATTTCTGCGCTGCTGTTTGAGCGCCTCGGCATCCATGAAGGAACGATGTTTAATTATCATCAGAAATTTATGGACGGCGGCGAGTCGGAGGAGCAGTATCAGTCCGACCTAACACTGCTGGAATATGATCTTCTCTATGGCAGCCGCTTCTGCGTTGGTGGAACGGAAGCCCCTGAGCCGACAGAGATGCGCCTTGGAGTAGAGAATATTACCGCTTCGTGGCTGTATTACACGGAGGAAACGCAGACACTGGAGATCAGAGGTGAAAACTTCACGCCATTCAGTGTGGTTCTGAAGAACGGGGAACAGCTTCCGACGGAATATGTTTCCAAGGAGCTCCTGCGTGTGCCGGCGACGGCAGTGACGGAGGGAGACACATTCTGCGTTGCGCAGATATCTGCCACGGATTCTATGCGGACTCTGTCGCAGACCGGAGAGCTTGTTTATTCCGGCGAGGCTTCTTGACTTTACTGATTAAAAGTGGTAAAGTATTTGAAATCGCAGGGGAGCGTTCTTCCGAAGGCTCCCGGTCGGAGAATGGAGGAGCAGCTATGCAGGAATTAAACAGAACGTCGGAGCAATTTACCGATTCCGTCATCCGGCGCATGACACGCATTTCACTGGATTGCGGTGCGATCAATCTGGCACAGGGCTTTCCGGATTTTGATCCGCCCAAGGCTTTGACAGACCGCCTGGCCGAGGTCAGCCATACCGGACCGCATCAATACCCGATCACGATGGGTGCGCCAAATTTCCGCCGTGCACTGTCGAAAAAGTGCGAGCATTTTATGGGCATTGCGCCGGATACAGAAACGGAAATGGTCGTTACCATCGGTTCGACGGAAGCAATGGTAGATACGCTCTTTGCCATTACCAACCCAGGCGACCGTGTGGTCTTGTTTTCTCCGTATTTTGAGAATTACCGTGCGCAGATTCTCCTCGTCGGCTGTGAGCCGGTCTTTGTTCCGCTGACGCCGCCGGAATTCAAGTTTGATGCCAATGTCCTGGAGGACGAGCTGCGCAGGGGGGCCAAGGCAATCCTGATCTGCAATCCCTCAAATCCCAGCGGAAAGGTCTTTACTCTGGAGGAGCTGACGCAGATTGCGGAGCTGGCTGTGCGTTATGACACCTATGTCATTACGGACGAGGTTTATGAGCACATCATCTATGCACCGCATAAGCACATTTCCATGTGTACGCTTCCGGGAATGTGGGAGCGGACGATCACGTGCAGTTCCCTGTCCAAAACGTATTCCATTACCGGCTGGCGTCTGGGCTATGCGCTTGCGCCGAAGCGGATTATGGATAAGATCAAGCAGTACCACGATTTTAATGCTGTCGGCGCAGCATCGCCCTTGATGGAGGCGGCTGTTGTGGGCCTGGAGATGCCGGACAGCTACTATCAGGAATTCGGCGCGCATTATGCCCATATGAAGGATGTTTTTACCTCCGGGCTTGACCGACTGGATATACCGTATACCGATCCGCAGGGAGCGTATTTTGTGCTCGCTGATCTCGGACGATTCATGAAAAAAGGACAGAATGATGTCGAGTTCTGCGAAGAAATGGCACGCAGAGTTGGAGTTGCCTGCGTTCCGGGCTCATCCTTCTTCCGTGAGGATGTCCGCGGTATCGTGCGTTTGCATTTTGCAAAAAAGGATGAGACACTCTGCGAGGCACTGGAGCGTCTTTCCGCGTTGGCACGTTTAATGTGCTAAATCAAGCATGGACTGTATATCATGTATTGTGCTTTTTGCTTTTTATTCCCGAATGCAAAGAAAATCTGTTGTACACATTTGACAAAGCTGAAATGATGTAGTATAATGCAAGAACAGGGCTGGATCATTGCCTTGCGTAGTCCCCCTTGGGCACACGGAGATATGGGCAGCCTCTTCTCCGATTACAGCGATCCCTGCGGGAGAAATCCTGCTTTGCTTGCGGGAGCGTTCCGTGTGCCCTATCTAAAAACCGGTGCTTTGGCACGGAAGATTGCCGGATACGGTATCGTATCCGGCAATTTGCTGTATTCCCGGAAAACCAGAGATAAAAACCAGCGAAACATCGGCAGAAGACGCCGGAGGCGGTTTTCCGTCCCGGCGTCTGGCTTGCTTGCGGAGATTTACTTCATGTTGCGCTCGTAGGACTCGATCATCTTCTTGACCATCTGACCGCCGACGGAGCCTGCCTCGCGGGAGGTCAGGTCACCGTTGTAGCCCTGCTTCAGGTTGACGCCGACCTCGTTTGCGGCTTCCATCTTGAATTTGTCCATTGCTTCACGCGCTTCAGGAACATTGATCTGATTGGTGTTTTTCATTTCGCTCGTCTCCTTATTCGTTTTGAGTGATCAAACGGGATGATTTGATTCCTCGGTCGTAGTATTTCCGGTGCACGTTCGATTATCAGTGACATTTTTTTCGCATTTTTCAAAAGAAATCCTGAAAAATTGAGTTTTACGCCTTTTTTACAGGAAAGTCTTGCCTATCCTGTTCGGCTGTGCTATACTGATGCGGCTGTGCAAAAACAGCAGTAAAACACAGAAACGGAGGCGCATAAGTCATGCAGGCAAAAGCAGAGGGCTCACTGGCGCACGGTCCGCTTGGAAAGCAGATCCTGCGATTCAGTCTGCCACTGATGTTGTCCAATGTCTTACAGGTCTTATTCAATATGTCCGACGTTGCCGTGGTTGGACGGTTCTCCGGGCCGCAGGCGCTCGGCGCAGTCGGTTCAACGACAATTTTGGTATCTCTTTTCACCGGCTTTTTGATTGGCATGGGGAGCGGCGTGAACGCCCTTGTCGCGCGGTATCTTGGCGCCGACAGCCGGGAAGAGACAGAGCACACAGTCCATACTGCGGCGATCCTGTGCCTGATGGTCGGCGCGGTGCTGCTCGCGCTGGGACTGCTCTTTGCCCGGCCGATGCTCCTGCTCCTGCATACAAAGGCGGAGTTGGTTGACGGCGCGTCGCTCTACCTGCGGATTTACTTCCTCGGTATGCCGGCAATGGCGCTGTACAATTTCGGCAACGCTGTTCTGAGCGCGGCGGGCGATACCCGGCGGCCCCTGCTCTATTTGCTGATTGCGGGTATTCTGAATGTGGGCCTGAACCTCTTTTTTGTCATTGCCTGCAATATGAGTGAGGACGGCGTGGCGCTGGCGAGTATTCTCTCCCAGTATCTCTCGGCTATCCTGATTCTGATCGCACTGCTGCGAAGCCGGCAAGAATACTCCCTGTGTGTCAGGAAGCTGCGCCTTCATGCAGAGAAGGCAAAAATGCTTCTGAGTCTCGGACTTTCCTCCGGATTGCAGAATGCAATTTTTGCAATTGCCAATCTGTTTATTCAGTCTGCGGTCAACAGCTTTCCTACGGTCGTGGTCGAGGGCAATTCTGCGGCATCCAATGCGGATGCGCTGGTCTATGATGTCATGGCAGCGTTTCACACTGCCTGCGCCAGCTTTATCGGCCAGAATTTCGGAGCAGGGCACCGTGACCGCGTCAAGAAAAGCTATTTTATCAGCATGAGCTACTCCTTCAGTGTCAGCGTAGTGATCGGACTGCTGCTCGTGTTTTTCGGCAATGGCTTTCTGGCACTCTTCACGGACGATCCCGCCGTTGCGCAGGAGGGTATGATCCGTTTGAAGGTCATGGGTTTCTCCTATGGGCTCTCGGCCTTTATGGACTGCACGATCGCGGCCTCCCGCGGACTTGGAAAATGCGTCGTGCCGACGCTTATCGTGATCGCAGGTTCCTGCATATTCCGTGTGATTTGGGTATATACGGTCTTCGCCTGCTTCGGCACGCTTCTGTCTCTCTATTTAATGTATGCCTTTTCCTGGACGATCACGGCGATTGCGGAGGTCATCTATTTCCGTCATACATACCGCAAGCAGATGGCATTGGAACCTGCGGCAGCCTGATTTCGTCAAAATATATATACTGCCTGAACTTTAGAACAAGGAAGGTGCCAAAATGGATTCTGACGAAAAATTGATCGAGGACATTAAAAAACTGCTGAATGACGCTCCGGAAGAGGAAGACCCCTATGAAAAGGGCTTTGCCGACAAGCTTTACGAGGACGACGAGGAGGACTATGCGGTGAAGGATTCAAATCCACAGCCCGTGATCCGCGCGTACAATGCGGATTACCATCGCGCACCGCCGCGCGAACGGGCGGAGGAGCCCCATCCGCAACAGACGCGCCGCCCGAGCGAGGATGCAACGCAGCGATATTACGCGGTGCAGGAACGTCCCCAGCAGCCCCGCAGGGAAGCAGCGCCCGGCCCGGCGCCTCAGGGGGCCCCAAAACCGGAGAAAAAGAAAAACAGGGGGAAGGGCTTCTGGAGATTTCTCCTCATCCTGGTGCTGATTTTTGCGGCTCTGACAGGAGTCCTCTTTCTGATCGCCAAACAGCCGGTGGATGAAAGCTGCGATCTTGCCCGGAAACGTGGAAATTCAACCATTCTTCTGGCCGGTACAGATGAGTCAGGCGACCGCACGGATACAATTATGCTCCTCAACATCGACCGAAGGGCCGGCAGGCTGAGCCTGATGAGCATCCCTCGGGATACGAAGGTCAACTCCACCTATACGCCGCATAAAATCAACGGTGCATACGGCATCAACGGCGCCGGCGAACAGGGAATGGATGCACTGATGGAATATGTCTCCGAATGCGTGGGCTTCCGTCCGGATGGCTATATGCTGATTGACCTGAATGTTTTTATTGAACTGGTCGATCTTATGGGCGGCGTACGTTTTGATGTGCCGTGTGACATGTATTACAATGACCCGACGCAGGACCTGTATATCAATTTGCAGGCCGGAGAGCAGAAATTGGACGGTGAGCAGGCAATGGGACTGGTGCGTTTTCGTTCCGGTTATGCAATGGCCGACCTGGAACGCGTAAATGTGCAGCGTGACTTCCTCTCCGCTGCGCTGCACCAGTGGGTCAGTGTGAAAAATCTCTGGAAGCTGCCCAAAGCACTTTCTCTTCTGATGGGGCACACTCTGACGGATCTCTCCACCGCCAACCTCCTGTGGATGGCGGAATCCGTGCTGCTCTGCGGCACCGGGGATATGATGATGACGACCATCCCGCACGGCCTGAGCGGCGATGGGGAATATGTTATCATTGACGCACAGAAAACGCTTGATCTGGTCAACGAGTCCTTCTGCCCTTATGAACAGGGGATTACGATGGACAACCTGTACATCGCATCCTGAGCATGACGGTCGGTCGTTTTGCGCCCAGCCCGTCCGGACGGATGCATTTGGGCAATATTTTTACCGCGCTTCTGGCGTGGCTCTCCGCGCGGGCGGACGGGGGAGAATTTGTCCTGCGGATTGAAGATCTCGACCCGGAACGCAGCCGCACAGAATATGCGCAGGCCATCCGGGACGATCTTCACTGGCTTGGGCTGAACTGGGACAGAGAGATGCCGCTGCAAAGTACAAGAGCTCCCGTCTATGCGGCGCAGTTTGCGCGGCTGCGGGAGCTTGGACTGATTTATCCCTGCTTCTGTACGAGAAATGAGCTGCATGCAGCCTCTGCGCCGCATGCGTCGGACGGAACGCTGCTGTATGCCGGAACCTGCCGCAGTCTGACGCCTGCGCAGATTGCACAGAAGACGCGGAGTCCTGCGTGGCGCATCCGTGTGCCGGAGGAAACCATATCATTCCGGGACGGTGTGTTCGGTGAGCTTTCTCAGAACCTTGCCACAGAGTGCGGTGATTTTATCATCCGGCGCTCGGACGGCGTATTTGCCTATCAGCTTGCCGTTGTCTGCGATGATGCCATGGGCGGCATCACACAGGTCGTCCGTGGCTGCGACCTGCTCGCTTCCACGCCGCGTCAGCTCTGGCTGGAGCGAGAGCTCGGCTTTGTGCAGCCGGATTATTTCCATGTGCCGCTTCTCGTTGCGCCGGACGGCCGCAGACTCAGTAAGCGCGAGCGTGATCTCGACATGGAGCATCTGCGCCGGCGTTATACGCCGGAAAAGCTGATTGGCAGGCTGGCATTTCTTGCGGGGATTCAGCCGTCAGATGAGCCTGTGTCCGCAGCAGAACTGTCGCATGAATTCTCATGGAGCGTTATCCACAAAAATAGCATTCCGATTTCTGTGGAATTTTGAGTATTTTATGAGCGAATTTTATTGAAATAGCGCGAACAAGTTGCTATAATATTCAGGATGTAAAATTAGCGAAACATTTTTGAAAGGATGATTCTGTATGTTTAAGATCGTTCGCAAAAAGGAGCTGAACTCCGCAGTCACACTGCTGGAGATTGAGGCGCCCTTTGTTGCAAGAAAGGCCAAAGCAGGGCAGTTCATCATCTTCCGCGTCGATGAATCCGGTGAGCGTGTTCCTCTGACCATCGCGGGCTATGACCGCGAAAAGGGAACCGTGACCATCATCTTCCAGAAGGTCGGTTTGTCCACCAAAATGCTTGGCGCACTCAATGAGGGCGATTATATCCATGACTTTGTTGGCCCGCTCGGACGGCCCACGCAGACCGTGGGACTCAAGCGTGTGTGCGTTGTCGGCGGCGGCGTCGGCTGCGCAATTGCGCTTCCTTCCGCACAGGCGTTCAAGGAAGCAGGCTGCGAGGTTGACGTTATTGTCGGCTTCCGCAATAAGGACATCGTGATCCTTGAAGACGAGTTCCGTGCATGCAGCGATCATCTCTACCTGATGACGGACGACGGCTCCTATGGTGAGCATGGCTTCGTTACCGTCAAGCTACAGCAGCTTCTGGAGGCCGGCACGCAGTATGACGAAGTGCTTGCCATCGGACCGATTCCCATGATGAAGTTCGTTGCCAAGACCACCGAGCCTTTCGGCGTCAAGACGACTGTTTCCCTGAACCCGATCATGGTCGATGGCACCGGTATGTGCGGCGGCTGCCGTGTCACCGTCGGCGGCGAGGTCAAATTTGCCTGCGTTGACGGACCGGACTTCGACGGCCACAAGGTCGATTTTGCCGAGCTTATGAACCGTAACGGCGTCTATCGCGACCAGGAGGCCGAGGACGAAAAGAACCATATCTGCCGTATTGAAAAAATCGGCAAAGCACTGATCAAGTAAGGGGGAGAATACCATGCCGAATATGACAATGACAAAGACTCCCATGCCAGAGCAGGAGCCGAACATCAGAAATAAAAATTTCAAGGAAGTTTCTCTTGGATATACCGCAGAGATGGCTGTGGAGGAGGCAAAACGCTGCCTGCACTGCAAAAAGCCTCTGTGCGTTGAGGGCTGCCCGGTCAATATCCGCATTCCGGAGTTTATCGCCAAAGTTGCCGAGGGCGATTTCGCTGCGGCGTATGAAATCGTCACTTCCACTAATGCGCTGCCTGCCCTGTCCGGCCGTGTTTGCCCGCAGGAATCTCAGTGCGAGTGCAAGTGTATCCGCGGCGTGAAGGGTGAGCCCGTCGCAATCGGCCGTCTGGAGCGCTTCGTTGCCGACTGGTACCGTGAGAATATCAATAAAATGCCCGAAAAGCCGGAGACCAACGGTATTAAGGTCGCGGTTGTCGGTTCCGGCCCCTCCGGCCTGACCTGCGCCAGTGAGTTGGCAAAGAAGGGCTATGAGGTCTCCATTTTTGAGGCCCTGCATACCGCCGGCGGTGTGCTGGTTTATGGCATTCCCGAATTTCGTCTGCCGAAGGCAATCGTTGCCAACGAGGTCAAGAAGCTGGAAGCCATGGGCGTTCAGGTCATGACGAACATGGTTATCGGCAAGGTTCTGTCTGTGGACGAGCTGTTTGAAATGGGCTTCAAGGCTGTCTTTGTCGGCTCCGGTGCCGGCCTGCCGATGTTTATGCACATCGAGGGCGAGGAGCTCAAGGGCGTTATGTCCGCGAACGAGTACCTGACCCGCATCAACCTGATGAAGGCTTACACCGAAGCAAGTGACACGCCTGTAATCGTGTCCAAGTCGGTCGCTGTCGTCGGCGGCGGCAACGTTGCCATGGATGCGGCTCGCTGCGCGAAGCGCCTCGGTGCAGAGCACGTGTACATTGTCTACCGCCGCGGCGAAGCTGAGATGCCTGCCCGCCTGGAAGAGCTGCATCACGCAAAGGAAGAGGGTATCGAGCTCAAGACCCTCTGCAACCCTGTCCGTATCCTTGACGACGGTAATGGCCGCGCCGGTGCAATGGAGTGCATCCGCATGGAGTTGGGCGAACCCGACGCCTCCGGCCGCCGCCGTCCCGTAGCCATCGAGGGCAGCGAGTTCAAGCTCGACGTTGATACCGTCATCATGGCGCTCGGCACCTCTCCGAACCCCTTGATTCGCTCCACTACGCCCGGCCTGGAGACGAACAAGAAGGGCTGCCTGATCGTCAATGAAGAGAACATGACCACCCGCGAGGGCGTCTATGCCGGCGGTGACGCCGTTACCGGTGCCGCAACGGTGATTCTGGCCATGGGCGCAGGCAAGAAGGCTGCGGCCGCGATTGATGCCAGCTTCCATAAATAAGTATAAACCGTAAAAAGTCCTCCCATAATATGGGTGACAAACGCCCTCTGCCGGCATTGTCGGCGGAGGGCGCAATCTATTATCGGGAGGAGTAAAATATGCTGGTTCGGGATGTTATGTCGCAGAGAGTGGTAAGTGTTGCGCCGGAGGAGAGCGCCGCGGTCGCTGCACGGCTGCTTGCGCGCTATAACGTTGGGGCATTGCCGGTATGTACGGCAGACGGGCGGCTGAAGGGAATGGTAACGGATCGGGACATTGTCCTTCGATGCGTCGCTGCGGAGGAGGATCCGGAGCGAATGCGCGTATCTGAGCTGATGACGCGGCGGGTGATCTCCGTCGGTGCGCAGGAGCCGGCAAGTGCGGCGACAAGGTTGATGGCAAGAGAACAGATCCGCAGACTTCCGGTTGAGGAAAACGGGAAGCTTGTCGGCATGGTTTCTCTGGGCGATTTTGCCACCGTACCGGATTTTACGGCAGAGGCGGCAGATGCTCTGTGTGAGATTTCCGAAAACACAAGGCGCTTGCCGTAAAATGACACTACGGGAACCGGCGTGGTGCTTTTGCTGCCGGTTTGGAGGAGAGCCTTCAAAAATCTGCGGCACAGCGGGCGCTTACGCTTGACCTTCCGGCCAATTCCTGCTATAGTATTCTGCGGGAATCCGGGAAAAGAGGAAGAAGATTGTCGTATTTCGGCAGAAGCTTTTTCCGCGCCTCCGGGTTCTGCTTTTTGCAATTTCAGAGAGAAAAACGGGAGAATTTATTCCATGCAGAACCAATGGGAAAATGTTGAGATCGAAGAAGCGCTCAAGCGGGAAAATGCGAAGCTGATTGCACAGTGGCCGGAGGGGAGAATTGTTACACGCCCGGACGGGACGATTTTGAGTGATATTTTGGATGGAGAAACTCTCTGCCGCCATGTTCGTGAGCTTGGACTGGAGGATTGTGACCAGTACTGCGTGCGCAGCCACGATGCGGCAGATGCCATCAGCAGTGCCTTCGGCCTGCCGGGTCAGCAGCCCTGCGTGCAAGCGGTGTACCTGAAAGAAGAGCCGCCTAAGCTGGAGCCCTGCGATATTCGCCTGCTGGGGCAGGAATACGCGGAGTTTCTGGCAGCGCACTATCACCCGGAGGAGAATAACCTTGCCTACCTGCGCGAGCGCATCAGCGCAGGGCGGATGTGGGGGCTGTTTGAAGGAGAAAATCTGGCCGGCTTTATCGGAATGCACACTGAGGGCAGTATGGGCCTATTGGAGATTCTGCCGGAATATCGCCGCCGCGGGTATGGCTATTTACTGGAGGGCAGTTTGATCCGCCTGCATCTGGAGCGCGGTTGGGTTCCTTTCTGCCACGTGGTGGAGGGAAATGACGCTTCAATGCATCTTCAGGAAAAACTTGGCATGTCCTTTTCGGAGCTGCCCGCAATCTGGGTATATTAAAAAGCAGTGCAGAAAAGCACTGCTTTTTAATATAGAATTACGCGCCATGCCTCAATGAGCCGGTCGAGCGTCCATGCGGCGTTTGCCGGACTGGTGGAGGGAAGTGCGGCCGCCGTGCGGTGCGTAACAGGTTCGATATACCGGCGGTAGCAGGTGAGAGATGCCGCGCCATTGCAGAAGATTTTTTCAATGGGTGCATGTTCCAGAATGACAGACAGATCGTTCGGCACGACGTCGCGGATGCTGCTGTCAGAGGAACCAACAATGGTACAGCTTGCGATACTGTCCCAGAGAGCAAAGTGATTGTTGAGGATCAGACGCTTCTTTTCATCTACGCTTACGGGAAGCGGTACGCCGGTCAGAGCAGCCAAAATGCGCCAGAAACGGTTCTGCGGATGCCCGTAAAAGAACATTGCTTCGCGGGATTTGACGGACGGAAAGGAGCCGAGAATCAGAATACGCGAGTTTTCGTCAAAGAGCGGAGGAATGGGATGAATCAATGCTTGCGGTTCGGATTTGGCAGACATGGCGATGCCTCCTTTTCTACCATTCTACCCCGCTTTTTTGCGCGTGTCAATGCTGCGGATAAAAACGCGGCGGAGCCAGCGGCAATCACGCGGAGCCAAAGCGCCCGACAGCACAAAGCTTGCTGCGAGGAGAAACAGAAATCCGCCGCCTCGCAGAAAAATCGCCCGCGGTGGAGCTGTATCCGGCAGCAGGAGAAAGGGAATCAGCGCCAGGCAGCACGCGCAGAGCGGACGCAAAAAGTCCGACGGTCGCATTCGGTGATTCGTTACGGTGAGAAGACGACGAATGCTGAGAAAGAGATTGAGCGCATGTGTCAGCGCAAACGTGAGAATGTAAGCACGGATGCCCCGGTGTGGGAGCAGGAGATAGAGAAGAAGTACGTCCAGTACGGATGTGAGGGTGTTGTAACGCACGCAGCTCACCTGTTCGGCAAGTCCCTTGAGCATCCCATCAACGATGGCATCCAGATAGAGCATCAGCACCATGGGCGCAAAAACGCGAAGATAATGTCCCGCCGCAGCACTGCCGTAGATCAGATTCCCGAGTGCGTCCGAGGTCACAAAAAGAAATCCGCTCACGGCGGCAGCGAACAGGAAACCCATGCGGATGCACTTATCCGTCAGATCGACGATGCGAAGACCTCGCCGCATTGCGCGGCAGCGCGAGAGTTCCGGGACGAGGAGATCGGACACGGAATAGAGAATCGCGGCAGGAAACATCAGAATGGGGAATACCATTGCGTGAATGGTGCCATACGCAGCCATGGCAGCTTCGCCGGAGCCGCTGTAACGGGAAAGACCATAGGGGATCAGTAATTGTTCCGCTGTGTTCAGACCGGCGCGAAGATAGTCATTCAGGGCGATTGGAACGCAGAGACGGAACATCCGCTTCTGCATTTGAAGGTTTTTATCCGGTACGGGAACGCTGTGAACGTCCCTCCGGTACATAAAATAGAGAAGGAAAAAGTCAAAAATGCACCCTGCGGAGCTCCCAAAGGTGATGGCACAGCATGCCCGCTCCAGATCGCTCCTTGCCCAAGTCAACAGCAGAAAGACGGTGAGAAGCATGGAAACAAGACGTTCTGCGATTTCAATGGCAACAAGTTGGCGAATGCGGGAGCAGGCAGTGAAGTAGCCCGTCATGATACCGCACAGGCAGGAAAAGGGAAGAAGAGCGCCCATGATGCGCAGGCTCGAGACTGCACGGACATCTCCCAGCCACCGCAGAGCCAAACTGCCGGAAAGTGCATAGAGCAGCAGCCCCGCTGCACTGCTGATCAAAAGACCCCAGCGCAGGCAGGTGCGCATCGCGTCTTTCACACCGGAAAGACGGCGATGGCCAAATTCTTCGGCAGACAGGTACATGGCTGCAACCCGGATGCCGGAGGTGCCGACAAGCATTGCAAATACGCCAATCGTGGAAATAAGCTGAAGCAGACCGAGCCCCGCTGCACCGAGCTGCGCCGAGAGAAAAACCTGAAAGACAATGGAGATCAGACGAAGCAGAAGATTGGCGGCGGTCAGCAGCAGTGCGCCGCCGAGAATTGAGCCATTGCGTGCCATCCGACCAGCCTCCCGTGCAGTTTGCTATAAGAATATGCAGGGAAAGAGAAAAAATGTGTCCCGCAGAGCTCTGCGGGACACATACGGCTGTTCAGAATTCCCCGGCGGCATACATCAATGCGGAAAGCGCACACAGAGGCGCGGTTTCGCAGCGAAGGATCCGGCTGCCCAACGTACAGATTTTCAGTCCGGCGGATGCGGCCTGGCTGATCTCCTCGGGTTCAAAGCCGCCCTCCGGGCCGGTCAGAATGGAGGCAGTGCGGAAAGGCGCGGTTTCAATGGCGGCGCGGAAGGTGAGATGATCTTCGTTTTCATAGAAACAGACGGCCAAATCTGCTTCGGCTGCGCGGCTGAGCGCCTCTGCATAGGAAGATAGTGCGATCACCCGTGGGATTCGCCCGCGGCGCGACTGCTCGGCGGCGGAAGCGGCGATTTTCTGCCAGCGTTCCAGCTTTTTTGACAGGGATTTTTCATCCGGCTTGGAGACGCATCGCGCCGAAGGAAAGCAAATCAGCTCTGTGGCGCCGAGCTCGGTTGCCTTCTGGATCACGTGCTCAAATTTATCCGCCTTTGCAAAAGCCATATAGACGCTGCAAGCGACCTTTGGCTCACTCTGTGAGGGGTCTGCACTGCGGACGACCAGACTGACCTGCCCGGTGGCCACGTCGGATACGGTGCATGTGTAGTCCGTTCCCTCCCCATCGCAGACGGTTACGTCGTCGCCATTTTTCAGGCGAAGGACTTTTGCGTGTGCGGCATTCTCCTCGGTTAATACCAGAAAACTGCTGCCGATCTCCTGTTTTGGCACAAAAAAGCGTGGCATTGCCATCCCCTCCTGTCGTGTGTTCTATTGTAGCAGAAGGGCAGAAAAACCACAAGCCCGAAAAAAACAAAATTGGGGCTTGACAAACGACTGGAAATTCACTATAATTAACAAGCAAATTGGATATGCGAGTGTGCTGGAATAGGTAGACAGGCACGTTTGAGGGGCGTGTGACAACCGTCGTGTGCGTTCAAGTCGCATCACTCGCACCACGTCGGAGCAAAGTCCGCTTTGCTCCGGCTTTTTTTATCCAAATGACCTTGCCGGAGGCGTATGTATGAATCTGTTTGACCTGATTATGACGGCAATCGCCCTTTCCATGGATGCGTTTGCCGTTTCCATCAGCAAGGGTTTGTCCGTAAACAAAGTCAGTCCTCGTCATACGATGATCGTCGGCGGGTATTTCGGCGGATTTCAGGCGCTGATGCCGCTGCTGGGCTTTTTGCTTGCCAGCACCTTCGCGGAGTACATCAAACGTTTTGACCACTGGATCGCCTGTGTGCTGCTGGTTTTGATCGGTGCGAATATGATTCGCGAGGCGTTCAGCCGCACGGAAGAAAAACAGAACGCCTCTTTTGGCTTCAAGACCATGCTCCCTTTGGCAATTGCCACAAGCATTGATGCGCTGGCAACCGGCGTGACCTTTGCCATGACGGAGACGAATGTCTGGATCGCCGTTGGCATTACCGGTGTGACGACCTTTCTTTTCTCTGCGGTTGGCCTGAAGATCGGCAATATTTTCGGCGAAAAGTACAAGGCAAAGGCGGAGTTTATCGGCGGCCTGATTTTAATCCTGATGGGAATCAAAATTCTGGTTGAGCATCTGAGTGGGGCGGCGTGATCAAATGGAGATTTGGGATGTTTATGACGCGCGGCGGCAGCCGACCGGCCGGACACATATGCGGGGCGTGCCAATGCAGCCGGGAGATTATCATCTGATTGTATTTGTTTGGATTTTCAACAGCAGGGGACAGCTCCTGTTGACAAAACGTTCTCCGGAAAAGGAAAGCTACCCGAATCTCTGGGAGACGACCGGCGGTGCGGTGGTCGCCGGGGAAACAAGCCGCGAGGCCATTGTGCGCGAGCTGCGCGAAGAAACCGGGATCTGTGCCGCACCGGAGGAGTTTATTTTCCTTGACAGTGTGCGGGGAAAAATGTGGATTTCCGACACTTATGCGCTGCGCAGAGACGTGCCGCTTTCCAAAATCGTTTTTCAGCAGGGGGAAACCTGCGGCGCAAGGTGGGTGAACCGCGCGGCCTTTGAAAAGATGATTGCGGCGGGGGAGGTCGCTCAGCCCGACGTGCAGCGCTTTCATGCGCTGGCGCATATTTTCAGCGAATATTTGAAATAACAAAATGGAGTCAGTTTAACTGACTCCATTTTTTACTCTTTTTTATGAAAAAACGTTGACGAATGGAAAAATATATGATAGAATAGTATCCTATACTGCGGGAGTGTGGCCGTCGCTATTACTCCATCTTGCAGAATCTATTATAGCACGGAAACCTGAAGCACGCAAGAGGAACGGAAAACAAACAATCAACGCTCCCCGGCGTGTCAAAATGCGAATGACACATCCAATGAGTACAGAAAGGCTGTGATGACCCATATGCAAATCAAGGACGTGAAGTACGGGAAGACAGAGCGTAAGAGTTATGCGAAGTATCAGGAAATTCTCCAGATGCCGAATCTTCTGAAAATTCAGAAGGATTCCTATGACTGGTTCCTGAATGAGGGCCTGCGCGAGGTGTTCCACGACGTCGCGGCGATCACCGACTACACGGGCAAGCTGGAGCTCTCCTTCCTAGACTATTCTCTTGACGAGAAGCCGAAGTATTCCATCGAGGAATGCAAGGAGCGCGATGCGACCTACGCAAAACCGATCAAGGTTCGCGTTCGCCTGCTCAACAAGGAAACAGGTGAAATCAAGGACCAGGAGATCTTCATGGGCGATTTTCCGCTCATGACGAATGGCGGCACCTTCGTGATCAATGGCGCGGAGCGCGTCATCGTTTCTCAGATCGTCCGCAGCCCGGGCATGTATTACGGAGACACGGTGGACAAGGCGGAGCAGCATGTCTACACCTCTACCGTTATCCCATACCGCGGCGCATGGTTGGAATATGAAACCGATTTGCAGAACACGTTTTTTGTCCGCATCGACAAGAACCGCAAGCTCCCAATCACGTGCCTCATCCGTGCACTGGGCGTGGAGACCGATGCGCAGATCAAGGAGCTGTTTGGCGAGGATGACCGCATCCTTGCCACGTTGGAGCGCGATCCCTGCAAGACCCGCGAGGAAAGCCTTCTGGAGATCTACCGCCGTTTGCGTCCCGGCGAGCCGCCCACAGTAGACAGCGCCGCTGCGTACCTCGATGCGCTCTTCTTTGACCCGCGCCGTTATGATGTTTCCAGAGTTGGCCGCTATAAATTCAACAAGAAGATGGACATCTGGAGCCGCCTGAGCGGAGAGGAGATTGCCGAGCCCATCGCCGACCCACGTACCGGAGAGATTCTTGCCATGCCCGGTGATGTGCTCAACCGCGCACAGGCGCAGGAACTGTCCGCGCGCGGCGTGTGTGATGCTGTCATCACGGTTGATGGCAAAAACTGCAAGATTTTTTCAAACTACATGGTCGACATGAAGAATTTCGTCGACTTTGATCCGAAGGAATACGGCATCAAGGAAAAAGTCTGCCGCAAGGTCCTCTTTGAAATGCTGGATACCGTTCCCGCTGATGGCTGGAAGGACGCCATCGAGGAGCGCATGGATGACCTGATTCCCAAGCACATTACCCGCGATGATATTCTGGCGTCCATCAACTACCTCAACTGCGTTGCCTGCGGCGTCGGCACTACCGACGACATCGACCATCTTGGCAACCGACGCCTGCGCTGCGTCGGCGAGCTGCTGCAGAACCAGTTCCGCGTCGGCTTTACCCGCCTGGAGCGTGTAGTGCGCGAGCGCATGACCGTGCAGGATCTGGATGCCGTTACTCCGCAGAGCCTGATCAATATCCGCCCTGTGACTGCGGTCATCAAAGAATTCTTCGGATCCTCCCCGCTGTCCCAGTTTATGGACCAGAACAACCCTCTGGCAGAGCTGACGCACAAGCGCCGTCTGTCGGCACTCGGCCCCGGCGGCCTGAGCCGTGAGCGCGCCTCCTTCGACGTCCGCGACGTTCACTACAGCCACTACGGACGTATGTGCCCGATCGAAACGCCGGAAGGTCCGAACATCGGCCTGATCAACTATCTGGCCAGCTATGCGCAGATCAATGAGTACGGCTTTGTGGAGGCACCTTTCCGCAAGGTTGAAAAGATCTATGATCATGAAACCGGCAAGTATGTCGGCTCTCGTGTGACCGATCAGGTGGAGTATATGCCTGCTGACGTCGAGGACGACTACTACATCGCGCAGGCCGCAGAGCCGAAGGATGAAAACGGTTTCCTTATCAACAACCGCATCACCTGCCGCCACCGCAATGAAATTCTCTCTGTCGACTGCGAAACGATCGACTATGTGGACGTTTCCCCGAAGATGATGACCTCCATTGCAACGGCTTTTATCCCCTTCTTGCAGAACGACGACGCCAACCGTGCGCTGATGGGCGCAAACATGCAGAGACAGGCTGTGCCTCTGATGGTTACGGAAGCGCCTATCGTCGCAACCGGCATCGAGCAGAAGTGCGCCGTGGACTCCGAGGTCTGCATCAAGGCCGAGAATGACGGCGTTGTGACCCGCGCTTCCGCGGATCTCATCACGGTTCGCTATGATAACGGTGAGGTGAAGGATTATTTCCTGACGAAGTTTGCCCGTTCCAATCAGGGCACCTGCATCAACCAGCGCCCGATCATCGAGGTCGGTGAGCGCATTGCAAAGGATCAGATCATCGCGGACGGCCCGGCTTGTTCTCAGGGCGAAATCGCGTTGGGCAAGAATGTACTGATTGGCTTCGTGACCTGGGAAGGCTACAACTATGAGGACGCCATCCTGCTCAATGAGCGTCTGGTTCGCGAGGACGTGTTTACTTCCATCCACATCGAGGAGTATGAAACCGAAGCTCGTGACACTAAACTCGGGCCGGAAGAGATTACCCGTGATATTCCGAATGTCGGCGAGGATACCCTCAAGGACCTCGACGAGGACGGTGTCATCCGCATCGGTGCGGAGGTCAAGTCCGGCGATTATCTGGTCGGTAAGGTCACTCCGAAGGGCGAGACTGAACTGACTGCTGAGGAGCGCCTGCTCCGTGCGATCTTCGGCGAGAAGGCGCGCGAGGTGCGCGACACCTCCCTGAAGGTTCCCCACGGCGAGGCGGGTATCATTGTTGACGTCAAGGTCTTCACCCGCCAGAATGGCGACGAACTGGCGCCCGGCGTCAATAAGGTTGTCCGTGTTTATATCGCACAGAAGCGTAAGATTTCCGTCGGTGATAAGATGGCCGGCCGCCACGGTAATAAGGGCGTTGTTTCCCGCATTCTGCCGGAGGAGGATATGCCATTCCTGCCGGATGGCACGCCGCTGGATATCGTTCTGAATCCTCTGGGCGTTCCTTCCCGTATGAACATCGGCCAGGTTCTGGAAGTCCACCTTGGCTATGCAGCACATGCACTTGGCTGGAAGGTCGCGACGCCGATCTTCGACGGCGCAAACGAAAAGGATATCCGCGAGACGCTGCAGTTGGCAGGTCTGCGTGAGGATGGCAAGACTGTTCTGTACGACGGCCGTACCGGCGAACCGTTTGATAATCTTGTTACGGTCGGCTACCCCTACTTCCTCAAGCTCCACCATCTGGTTGATGATAAGATTCATGCCCGTTCCACCGGCCCGTACAGCCTCGTGACCCAGCAGCCTCTGGGCGGCAAGGCACAGTTCGGCGGCCAGCGCTTTGGCGAAATGGAAGTCTGGGCGCTTGAGGCCTACGGCGCGGCATATACCTTACAGGAAATCCTGACAGTCAAGTCCGACGACGTGACCGGGCGTGTCAAGACCTATGAGGCGATCGTCAAGGGACACAATGTCCCGAAGCCCGGTGTGCCGGAATCATTCAAGGTTCTGGTCAAAGAACTGCAGTCTCTGTGCCTGGATGTCCGTGTGCTGGACGATCAGGGAGAGGAAATCGAACTGCGTGACGATGATGACGATGATGTTGTCTACACTGCGGGAGGTCAGACCTACGTGACTGATGAGGACGAAGTCCTCAGCTCCGGCTACGGTATTGATCCAGACAGCACGGACAACGATGTCAGCGCGCTGGAAAAGATTATTGGCATGAGCGATGACGACGACGCCGACGGCAGCGACGAGGAAGACGATGATTTCGTTTTCGACGCCGACACCGACGAGGACGAACAGTAAAGGAGGAGTAATACGATGAGCAATAAAACATTCAGCGCGATCAAAATCGGTATTGCTTCGCCGGAAATGATTCGCGATTGGTCTTACGGCGAGGTCAAAAAGCCGGAAACCATCAACTATCGCACCCTGAAGCCGGAACGTGACGGCCTGTTCTGCGAACGGATCTTTGGACCGACGAAGGACTGGGAATGCCACTGCGGAAAGTATAAGAAGATCCGCTTCAAGGGCAAAATCTGCGACCGCTGCGGCGTCGAAGTGACGCGCAGCAAGGTTCGCCGCGAGCGTATGGGTCACATTGAGCTGGCCGCGCCGTGCAGCCATATCTGGTATTTCAAGGGGATTCCCTCCCGCATGGGCCTGTTGCTGGACATCAGTCCGCGGATTCTGGAAAAGGTTCTCTATTTTGCCAGTTATATCGTCACCGATCCCGGCGACGCACCGCTGAGCAAGTGCCAGATTCTGAACGAAAAAGAGTACCGCGATATGCGGGAAAAATACGAGGACGATTTCGACGCCGGTATGGGTGCTGAAGCGGTCAAAAAGCTGCTTGCTGAGCTTGACCTTGAGTCGCTGTCCTCTCAGCTCCGTTCCGAGCTGAAGAACGCGAACGGTCAGAAGAAGCTCCGCATCATCAAGCGTCTGGAGGTCGTTGAGGCCTTCCGCGCCTCCGGCAACAAGCCGGAGTGGATGATCATGGACGTTCTGCCTGTCATTCCGCCCGAGATCCGTCCGATGGTTCAGCTTGACGGCGGCCGCTTTGCGACCTCCGATCTGAACGATCTGTACCGACGCGTCATCAACCGCAACAACCGTCTCAAGCGCCTGATTCAGCTCAGCGCTCCGGATATCATCATCCGCAACGAGAAGCGTATGCTTCAGGAAGCTGTTGACGCACTGATCGACAACGGCCGCCGCGGCCGTGCCGTCACGGGTGCAAACAACCGCGCACTCAAGTCCCTGTCTGATATGCTCAAGGGCAAGCAGGGCCGCTTCCGTCAGAACCTTCTGGGCAAGCGTGTTGACTATTCCGGCCGTTCCGTTATCGTCGTCGGCCCGGAACTGAAGCTCTACCAGTGCGGCGTGCCGAAGGAAATGGCGATCGAGCTGTTCCGTCCCTTCGTTATGAAGAAACTGGTTGAGGACGGCGTTGCCAACAACATCAAGAGCGCCAAGAAGAAGATCGACAAGGGCGAGCCCGAGGTCTGGGATGCTCTGGAAGACATTATCAAGGATCGTCCGGTCATGCTGAACCGTGCGCCGACACTGCACCGCCTGGGTATTCAGGCCTTTGAGCCGGTACTGGTCGAGGGCCGTGCCATCAAGCTGCACCCCCTGTGCTGTACTGCCTTCAACGCCGACTTCGACGGCGACCAGATGGCAATTCATGTGCCTCTGTCCGCAGAGGCACAGGCCGAAGCCAGAATGCTGATGCTTTCTGCAAACAACCTGCTGCGTCCGCAGGACGGCAAGCCGGTCACGGTTCCGACGCAGGACATGATCCTCGGCACCTACTACCTGACCTATGTCCGTCTGGGCAAGAAGGAAAAGGGCGCAGAGGAAGTGTTCGTCACGGATGCCGGCGACTATGATCTTCCAATCAACCAGATGGTCGACGGCGATCTGGTTGCCGAGGCGCTGGATGACGCCGAGAAGACCAAAAAACGCGCTCCGTCCTATTTCCCGAAGCATTCCTATTCCAGCGTTGATGAGGCCATTGCCGCTTATGCCAGCGGTGCAATCGGCCTGCATGCACCTATCCGTGTCCGCTATGGCAAAGAGATCGACGGCAAGATGCAGTACAAGCTCATCAATGCGACGGTCGGCCGCCTGATCTTCAACGAGCCGATCCCGCAGGATCTGGGTTTTGTCGACAGAAGCAAGCCCGAGAACACCTTTGAACTCGAGGTCAGCTTCCTGGTTGGTAAAAAGAAGCTGGGCGTCATCATTGACAAGTGTATCCGCAAGCATGGTTTTACCATTGCGACTGAGATGCTTGACCGCGTGAAGGCACTGGGCTACAAATATTCCACCAAGGGCGCCATCACCGTCTCCATTGCGGATATGGTCATCCCGGAGAAGAAGTATGCGCTGATCGCCGACGCCGAGCGTGAAGCTGTCAAGATCGACCGCCAGTACAAGCGCGGATTCATCACCAATGACGAGCGCTATCGTCTGGTTGTCCAGCAGTGGGAGCAGACCATCAAGGATGTCACCGGTGCTCTTCAGGACAATCTCGACCGTTTCAACCCCATCTATATGATGGCCGACTCCGGCGCGCGCGGCAGCATGAACCAGATCCGCCAGCTTGCCGGTATGCGTGGCCTGATGGCTGATACCAGCGGCCGCACGATCGAGATCCCGATCAAGGCGAACTTCCGTGAAGGCCTCTCCGCTCTGGAATACTTCATTTCCTCCAGAGGCGCGCGCAAGGGCCTGACCGATACTGCACTTCGTACTGCCGACTCCGGTTATCTGACCCGCCGCCTGGTTGACGTTTCGCAGGAGGTTATCATCCGTGAGCCCGACTGCGGCACCAAGCACGGCATCAACCTCTCCGAGGTTGTGGAAAAGGGACAGGTCATCGAGAGCTTTGCCTCCCGCATCCACGGCCGTTTCCCGGTTGAGGACATCTGCGATCCGGAAACGGGCGAGGTTCTGATTCCGAACAGCCAGATGATGCATGAGGACGACGCAAAGCTGCTGGAGGCGCACGGTATTCATTCCGTCTATGCCCGCACCGTGCTGGGATGCCGCGCCAGAAGCGGTGTCTGCGCAAAGTGCTATGGCATGAACCTTGCAACCTCCGAGCTTGTCAATATGGGCGAGGCCGTCGGCATCATCGCCGCGCAGTCTATCGGTGAACCGGGCACGCAGCTTACTATGCGTACCTTCCACACCGGCGGTGTCGCGGGCGACGATATCACACAGGGTCTGCCGCGAGTTGAAGAACTCTTTGAGGCCCGCAAGCCGAAGAAAATGGCTGCCATTTCCGAGATTGACGGTATTGTTGATATCGATGAAACACATCGCAGCGCGCTGCGCGACATTACGATCACCGGCGACGATGGCGAGGTCAAGCTGTATCAGGTTCCCTATTCCGTTGGCCTTCGTGTCGAGCAGGGCAAGATGGTTCACAAGGGCGAACCCATTACTGACGGCGCGCTCAATCCCCATGATGTGCTGCGCATTTCCGGCCTTGAGGCCGTGCAGAACTATCTGACGCAGGGCGTTCTGGCAGTCTACCGTCAGCAGGGCGTTGACATCAACGATAAGCATATTGAGGTCATCATCCGACAGATGATGCGTAAGGTGCGCGTGGAGGATCCCGGCGATACCGAACTGCTGAGCGGTACGGTTGTGGATGTCTACGAGTTTGATGATGCCAATGAGAAGGTGCAGGCACGCATCGATGCCGGCGAAACCGAGCTCCGCCTTGCGACAAATTCTCTGATCCTGATGGGCATCACCAAGGCTTCTCTGGCAACGGAGTCCTTCCTTTCTGCCGCATCCTTCCAGGAAACCACCAAGGTTCTGACGGAGGCTGCGATCAAGGGCAAGGTCGACCATCTGGTTGGCCTGAAGGAAAATGTCATCATCGGCAAGCTGATCCCGGCTGGTTCCGGCTTGGACATCTATCGCGATTATGACGTTACCGAGTGGCCGGAATCTCAGGTGACGCAGAGCATGATCGACAACGAGCAGAAATAAAATCCGCTGCCCTCCGGTGAAACACCGGAGGGCATTTTTACGAAAGGAGGTAGTTATGAAAATTGCCATTGTAACGGGCGGAAGCTCGGGAATCGGCCGGGAAACGGCACTGGCACTCCATGCACACGGTTGCCGGGTCTATATCCTATCCCGGCACCCGGCACAGGTGCCGGGACTGAGGCACATTTGCTGCGATGTTGCAGACGAGCAGCAGATGACCGCTGCCGTGCGGCAGATCGCCGAAAAAGAGGGAAGAATCGACCTGCTGATCAATAATGCCGGGTTTGGTATTTCCGGCGCGGCAGAGTTTACCGGAAACGATGACGCAAAACGACTTCTGAACGTCAATCTTTTCGGCGTAGTCAACGGATGCAAGGCGGTAATTCCGCTGATGCGGCAGCAGGGAAGTGGGCGCATTATCAATGTCAGCTCATTTGCGGCCCTCACGCCGATTCCGTTTCAGGCATGGTATTCTGTCAGCAAAGCGGCGGTGAGCGCCTATACCGCAGCGCTGCGTAATGAAGTTGGCCCCTTCGGGATTGAGCTTTGCGCCGTGCTGCCGGGGGATATTCATACGGGATTTACCGCCGCACGGGAAAAAACCTCCGCGGGAGATGCGGTTTACCATGGGAGAATTGCCAGAAGTGTTGCGGTCATGGAAAAGGACGAGCACAATGGTATGGCTCCGGAAAAAGCGGGGCAGTTTCTTGCTTCTGTTGCCCTTCGCAGGCGTGTGAAGCCGGAATATGTGATTGGTGCATCCTATCGCGTGCTCGCAGTGGTTGCACGTCTGCTGCCGAACCGCCTGAAGAGTTGGATCATCGGCCGGATGTACGCCGGAGGAAAATAGAATAGCATCATTATGCTGAAGCTTCCTGTCTGCGGACTGGGAGCTTTTTTATTTGGAGCAAATGTAATTTTGCTGGGGAACAAAATGGAAAACGAACGGGAAATTAAAACATACGTTCAAATATTTGAAAATTGGAAGTGTTTGGGAGGAAAAAATCGAAAAAAGACTTCGAAAAGTGCGAATTGATGGTTGCATTTTTTATGAAATGAATGTATACTAATAGCACAGTGGAGCAAAATGGAAGAAAAAAGAGCGAAATGGAGCGAGGTGAGGGAAAATGTATGGCAAATACAAGCATACGCTGGATGCGAAGGGACGCCTGTTTGTACCCTCAAAGCTTCGCGATGAGCTCGGAGCCTCGTTCTATGTCGCGAAGGCTGCGGATGCCTGCCTGACGGTTTATCCGGAGGAGGAATGGCAAAAGGTGCTCGATCACTGCAATGCGCTGCCCTCCTCAAAGGCACGTGCCATGCGCTTCTTCTTCGCCAACGTCGTAAAGTGCGAGCCGGACAAGCAGGGACGTTTCCTCCTGCCGGAATCCATGCGCGAATATGCCGGCATCCAGCAGGATGTCATTTTCCTCGGGCAGGCCGGGCGCGCAGAGATCTGGTCGGCAGAGCGCTATGAGGCGGAGGAAGCAAAATATATGACGCCGGAGGCCATTGCCGCCGTGATGGAGGAGCTTGGCTTCTGATGGAATTTCAACATAAATCGGTACTGTTGGATGAGTGCATCGAGGCACTGAACATCCGTCCGGATGGTATTTACCTCGACGGAACGCTGGGCGGCGCCGGTCATTCTCTGGAGATCGTCAAGCGCTTGACTACCGGACGCCTGATCGGAGTAGATCGCGATCAGGTCGCGCTGGATGCGGCGAAGCTGCGCCTTTCAGACTACCTTCCTCGCGTGACGCTGGTTCATTCCAACTTTGCAGAGCTGGACGCGATCCTCGACGAGCTTGGAATCGAAGGTGTAGACGGAATGCTCTTCGATCTGGGTGTATCCTCTCCGCAGCTGGACGATGCGCTCCGCGGCTTTTCCTATATGGCAGATGCACCTTTGGATATGCGCATGAATCGTGAGGAACCGCTGACGGCGGGGGAGATCGTCAACCGCTGGCCGCAGGAGGAATTGCGCCGCATTCTTTACGATTACGGCGAGGAACGCTACGCACCGCAGATCGCAGCGGCAATTGTGCGCAGCAGGGGAAAAAAGCCCATAGAAACAACGCTGGAACTGGTGGAAGTGATTCGCAGCGCGATGCCGCCGCAGGCCCTGCGGGAAAAGCAGCATCCTGCCAAGAGAAGTTTTCAGGCTATTCGCATTGCGGTCAATGATGAGCTTGGCTCTGTCAGCCGGATGATGAAAACGGCCATCCGCCGCCTGAATCCAAACGGTCGCCTGGCGGTGATTACCTTCCATTCACTGGAAGATCGCATTGTAAAGACCGAGATGCAGCAGGCGGCGCGAGGCTGCACTTGCCCGCCGGAATTTCCGGTCTGCGTTTGCGGCAAGAAGCCGCAGATCCGGCTTGTGACACGCAAGCCTGTGGTGTCCTCCGCAAAAGAACTGGAGGAAAACCCTCGCGCCCGGAGCGCGAAGCTCCGTGTGGCGGAAAAAATATAATGAATTGAAAGGATGGTTTGGTTATGGCACAGCGCAACACCTACCGCAGCAACGGCTCGGCGGCTTATGACATCTATGCCGGGCAAAACTTGAGAAATAACGCGCTGCCGAAGCAGCGCCCGGCGCAGCTTCCGGATGCTCCGGCCCGCCCCCGGCGTGCGCCGAAGGTCAGAACCAAACTGGCCGTTTCACCCTTTGCGCTGCTTGGCGGCGCGATGGCCTGTGTGATGCTTTTTCTCGTCATCTTCAGCTATGTGCGGTTGTATGAGACAAAAAGCGAGGTCGGCGCGCTGCAAAGCGAACTTTCTGAGCTTTCTGAGCAGAAGGCAAAGCTGCAATCCCAGTATGAGGGAGCGCTTGATCTGGAGAAGATCGAAAAACGGGCAAAGGAGCTGAATATGCGCAAGCCCGGCCCGTCTCAGCTTGTCTACATTCAGGTGCAGGCAGAGGATACCGCGGAGGTTTATACTGCGCCAAAGGAGCAGAATATCTTCCAGCGTGCCTTTGCGGCGATGCGGAGTGTGTTCACCGATGCGGTAGAATACTTCACCTGATCCACGAATATAGTGTACAAAAACATGGGCGGTGAATTGAAATTGCCGCCCATGTTTTTGAACTTTTTGAACTTCCCGGAGGAGATATCCATGAAGCAGAACGAAACCCGGCACAGTAGAAAACGACGCTCCAGCAGAAATCCGGAAGTCCCCGTGACCCGCGTGCGCAAGGGGATTTTTGCGATGATGATCTGCCTGGGCATTTTGTCGTTCTGCGCCGTTGCGGGCATGCTGGTCAAGCTGATGTTGATCGACCATGATAAATACGAGGAAAAGGCTATTCGCAACCAGACGAGAACAACCAGTGTTACCGCCGCACGCGGTACGATCTACGACCGGAATATGAATGTGCTGGCTGCTTCGTCCAGCGTGGAAAACATTTTTCTTGACCCGCTTGAGCTGGAACAGAACAAAGTGGATGTGGACGCGCTGTCCAATGCGCTGGCTCGCATCCTGGATTTGGATGCGAGCTGGATCAAGACACAGGCGGCGGATGTGAAATACCGCTATAAAATGCTTAAGCGGCGCCAAACGCAGGAGGTCTGCGATCAGGTGCGGGAATACATCAGCAGCAATAAAATCATCGGAGTCCACCTGGAGCCGGACTCCATGCGCTATTATCCTTACGGGACACTTGCAGCACAGCTTTTGGGCTTTACGAACACGGAAAATGTCGGTTCGGAGGGACTGGAATCCTACTATAACAGCTATCTTGAGGGAACGGCAGGCGCAGTCATCACGACCAAAGGCAACAATGAAACCGAGATGCTCTATTCTTATGAAAAATACTATCAGGCATCAGACGGCGACAGCGTAGTCTTGACAATTGACACCACAGTGCAGTATTATTTGGAGAAGCAGCTTCAGGATGCGGTTGATCGCTATGCTGTTGAAAACGGCGCTTTCGGCATCATATTCGATGTAAACACCGGCGATATTGTTGCCATGTCTACACTGGGAAGCTACGACCCCAATAAATATCTTGAAATCTATGATACAGAGACCGATGAGGAGCTGGCTAAGCTCTACGAGGACGCGGCGAAGCTTCCGGAGGGGAGCGCAGAGCGCACGGCGGCCTTTGAAGCTTACAACAATGCCGTTGCAGCAGCGCGGCTGAAGCAGTGGCGAAACCGCTGCGTCTCCGACGGCTATGAACCGGGTTCGACTTTCAAGATCATTACGCTTGCCGCAGCGCTGGACAGCGGCTCGGTTACGCTGAACGATCAGTTCTACTGCGGTGGCTCGGAGACGTTTGAGGGACGCTCTCAGACGCTTTCCTGCTGGCGTCTTGCCGGTCATGGCGCAGAAACGACGGGAGACGCCCTGCGAAATTCCTGCAACATTGCCTTTGCACATATTGGGCTGCAAATGGGCGGCGATACAATGTATGATTACTGCCGTGCCTTCGGTCTGATGGAAAAGTCCGGGATTGATCTGCCGGGTGAATCCAGCGGCCTGTTCCATAGCCGCGAGCGTCTTGCCGACAATGCAAACTACGGCACCAGCTATCTGATTTCCACTTCTTTTGGTCAGACCGTCAAACCGACGCCTCTCCAGCTTGTGCGGGCGATTGCTGCGGTCGTCAACGGCGGCTACCTGCTGGAGCCGCATGTTGTGTCGGAGGTTCTTGACAGCAACGGCAACTTGGTGCAGAAAAACTCCCGCACGGTTGTGCGTCAGGTAATCTCCGAAGAAACCTCCAAGACAATGTGCCAGCTCATCGAGTCTGTTGTGACCGGGGGTACGGCAAAGAACGCCCAGGTCGTCGGCTACCGCATCGGCGGTAAGACCGGTACGGCGGAAAAGACCGATCAGCGCGATGAAAACGGAAATCTGACCAGGGATAAGATTGTTTCCTTTGTGGGCATTGCGCCCATGGATAATCCAAAGTATGTTCTCCTTGTGGCGCTGGACACGCCGCGCAGTAGCTCGGGCTATTATATTTCCGGCGGTCAGATGGGTGCGCCGACGGCTGCGGCCATTTTTGAGGATATTCTGCCCTATCTTGGCGTAGAGGGAGAATACTCTTCAGAGGACATGTCCAGAGTTGCGGTTCGTATGCCGAATGTGGTCGGCCTGACCGAGGAAGAAGCAAACAGGCGTCTGGAAGAAAACTATTTGAATTATCGCATTATTGGCGATGGTGATAAGATCGTCAGCCAGATTCCTGCGCATGGGCGTGAGCTTCCGGGCAATTCGACGGTTCTTCTGTACACCGATGATTCCATGCCGACCGATCAGGTTGCGGTGCCGAATCTCGCCGGCCTGACCGTGGCACAGGCAAATCAGGTATTGGCGGACTGCGGCCTTTATATGCAGGCAAAGGGTGTCGATTCTTCGGCAAGCTATGTCATTGCATCTCAGCAGGATATTGACCCCGGCGTGCAGGTGGCACGCGGTACGATGATCGTCGTGACCTTTATCGACACGACGGCAACGGATTCGACAGCACAAGGGTAGGTGCCAACTATGAAATTAGGAACTTTGCTGGATGGACTTACGCTTCTTTCAAAGAACGCGGATGCGGAGCTTGAAATCACCGGCGTGAGCTATGACTCCCGAAATACAAAACCGGGTGACCTCTTCGTTGCAATTTCCGGCTATGCAACCGACGGCCATAAGTTTATTCCTATGGCCTTGCAGCGCGGTGCGGTGGCAGTCCTATGCGAACATTCCATGCCGGAGGATGCTCCGTGGATTCAGGTTTCTTCGGCGCGGGCGGCGTTGGCACAGCTTGGCGTCAACTGGTACGGCGCTCCGGCAAAGTCCATGCAGATGATCGGTGTGACCGGCACGAACGGAAAGACCAGCATCACCTGCCTTGTGAAGGAAATCCTGGAAAAGGCTTGCGGCGCGAAGGTCGGCCTGATCGGAACAATTCGGAATATGATCGGAAACGAGCAATTGGAAACCGAACGGACTACACCGGAGAGCTTTGAATTGCAGGGACTGCTTGCCAAAATGCGCGACGCGGGCTGCACCCATGTCGTCATGGAGGTTTCCTCGCACGCTCTGGAGCTGCACCGCGTGGATGGCATCCGGTATCAGGTTGGTGCGTTTACCAATCTGACGGAGGATCATCTGGATTTTCATGGAACGATGGAGAATTACCGCCGCGCGAAGGCGAAGCTCTTTACCATGTGCGAGCATGGCGTCTTTAACCTCGACGATCCGACGGCGGAGAAAATGATCGCTGACGCCTCCTGCTCCGTCTATACAGTCGGTACCGGCGAGGCAATGCTCTCGGCGTGTGATGTGGAGCTTGGATCGGATCACATTGCTATGCAGGTTTGTGAGGGAAATAAGCGGGTTTCCGTGCGTGTTGGTATTCCGGGACGATTTACCGTCAGTAATGCGCTGGTTGCCATTGGCATTGTCCGCCAGCTCGGTGTTTCGCTGGAAGATGCCGCACAGGCGCTTGCCGCAGCAAAGGGAGTCAAAGGACGCGTGGAAGTCGTTCCCACACCCGGAAAGCCCTTTACGGTTCTGATCGACTATGCCCACACGCCGGATGGACTGGAGAATTTACTGCGCTCCGTGAAGGATTACTGCAAAGGCAGAGTGATTCTCGTCTTTGGCTGCGGCGGCGACCGCGACAAGACAAAACGCCCAATCATGGGCGAGATTGCCGTAAAATATGCCGATTTTGTCATTGTGACATCAGACAATCCCCGCACGGAAGATCCGATGGCGATCATCCGCGACATTCTTTCCGGCATATCCGGAACAAAAAAACCGTATGCTGTGGAGGAAGACCGCCGCCGCGCCATCAGAGTGGCATTGCGCTGCGCGAGAAAATGTGATATGATATTATTGGCCGGGAAGGGACATGAAACCTATCAGATTCTCGGTACAACAAAAGTTCATTTGGATGAACGCGAGGAGGTCGCATCCGCGTTATGCGAAATGGAGAAGTAAGCCTCGCACAGGCGGCAGATTGGTGCGGCGGAACGGTTGCGGCGGAATACGCCGAAAAAACGTTTCACGGCGCAAATTTTGACACGCGCCGTTTGCAGCCCGGGGAACTGTTCGCAGCGATCACGGGCGTGCGTGACGGGCATGATTTTGCGGCTGACGCGATTTCCGGAGGCGCAGCCGCGGTGTTGGCGTCCAAGCCGCTTGCAGCAGAAATCCCGGCGATTTATGTGAAGGATACCGTCACTGCGCTTCAGGCGATTGCGGCAGCGTACCGCAGGTCGCTTCCTTTGAAAAGCGTCGGAATTACCGGCAGCGTCGGCAAGACGACGACCAAGGAAATGATCGCCGCGGTGCTGGAAACGACTTACCGCACGGAAAAGACGGCGGCGAATTTCAATAACGGCCTCGGCCTGCCGGTCACGGTGCTCGGCTTGCGCCCGGACTGCGAGGCTGCCGTGCTGGAAATGGGTATGAATCACTTCGGTGAGCTTTCCATTCTGACGCAGATTGCCCAGCCGGATATTGCGGTCATTACCAATGTCGGAACGGCGCATATTGAAAATCTCGGCTCTCGCGAGGGGATTCTGCACGCAAAGCTGGAGCTCCTTGAGGGTTTACGTCCCGGCGGCACGGTCATCTTCAATGGCGATGACGACATGCTTCGCAGTGTCCGTAAGAAGCATCATGCCAAGTGTTTCGGTATTTCGCCGGATTGTGACGTTCGCGCGGAGGACATCTGCATATCTGACGGCGGTGTTCGCTTCACGGCGGCGGCAGGGGAACTGCGTTTTCCTGTGGAGCTGCCGGTCGTAGGAATGCACAATGTGAGCAACGCACTTGCGGCGATTGCCGTCGGACTTGAACTGAATGTTCCGGTCGCTGGAATACAGGCCGGATTGGCAGGTTTTCATAATACCGGGATGCGCCAGAAAGTTTATTCTCTGCGCGGTATGACGGTCATTGAAGACTGCTATAACGCCGGGCCGGAATCCATGCGCGCCGCGCTTCAGGTTTTGAAGGATACGAAAGCCGATGGGCGCCGCATTGCCATTCTTGGTGGGATGCTGGAGCTTGGCGACTACGCGCCGCTTGCACACTTTGAGGTGGGTAGAGAGGCGGCCCAGTGCGCCGATCTTCTCTTTGCCTATGGTGCGCACGCAGAACAATATATCCGCGGCGCAGAGGAAGCAGGCCTTCCTGCGCAGCTCTATCCGACGCATGAGGCGCTCGCGGAGGCGCTGCGCCGCACGACGAAGCCCGGAGATGTCCTGCTTGTCAAAGGAAGCCGCGGGATGCGCATGGAACGCGTCCTGGAGCTTCTCCGCAATGACTGATAGAACGAAAGCAAAAATGGGGGAAATGTAACGATGTTTGACCTGCTGATGGTGCTGATTTCACTGCTGGCCGGCTTTGTCCTGGCACTGATACTTGGTAAATTCCTGATTCCTGCGCTGCGTGCGCTGAAAGCGGGGCAGTCGATTCGCGAAGTCGGGCCGAAGTGGCACAATGGAAAATCCGGCACGCCGACCATGGGTGGCCTGATCTTCATTGCCGCGTCGATTCTGTGTGTCGCGACTGGCTGGAAGTCTATGCTTGCAGGGGATTTTTCCCATCTTCTGGTGCTGGCGCTGGCACTTGCCTTTGGCCTGATCGGTTTTGCCGATGATTTCATCAAGGTCAAAAAGAAGCGCAATCTTGGCCTGACCGGGATCCAGAAGCTGCTTTTGCAGATTGCTGCGGCAGCACTCTTCCTGTTTTTCCTCTACAGAAACGGCGCCCTGACCTGCGACCTGTACGTTCCTTTTGTGAAAACGCCTGTGACAGGAATTCATCCGGTGGTGTATATGGCCTTTGCCGTGTTTGTGATTGTCGGCTGCGTCAACGCGGTCAACCTCACCGATGGTATCGACGGTCTTGCAACCGGTGTGACGATGCCGGTCATGCTCTTCTTCGTCCTGGCGTCCATGCTGATGAAAAAGTCCGGCCTTGCCACCTTCCCGGCAGCACTGCTGGGCGGCCTCGGCGGCTTCCTTGTATATAATTTCTACCCCGCGAAGGTGTTCATGGGCGATACCGGCTCTCTGTTTCTCGGCGGCGCGGTCTGCGGCCTGGCCTTTGCGTTGGATATGCCGCTGATCCTCCTGCTTGTCGGCATTATCTACATTATTGAAACGCTTTCCGACATTCTTCAGGTTGGCTACTTCAAGCTGACGCATGGTAAGCGCATTTTCAAAATGGCGCCCATCCATCACCATTTTGAAATGTGCGGCTGGTCGGAAAAGAAAATCTGGGTCGTATTTGTTTCCGTGACGGTCGTTATGTGTGTGCTTGCATGGTTCGGCGTGCAGGCTTGGATCGGAGCGATGACCGTCTGAAGAAGGGAGGCATGGTTGTGAACCGAAAAAAGCCTGCAAATTCTGCCCTGCGTCCGGTGGAAACCGATCGCGGCATGATTGATATGCCGTATCTGGTTCTCACGGTGCTGCTTGTGGTCATCGGTTTGATCATGCTGTTTTCTGCCAGCTATGCCAGAGCTTATTATAAAACCGGAAATTCCGCGAAGTATTTTATCAGCCAGCTAATGTTTGCAGTCATGGGCATGGGCGTGCTGTTCCTGTTCAGCCGCATTCCCTACGAATGGTACCAGAAGCTGTCGCTGCTGATCCTTCTCACCTCTGTCGTGCTTCTGGCGCTTGTGCCGGTGATCGGCGTGGAGGTTGGCGGCGCAACGCGCTGGATCAGCCTGGGCTTTACGCGCTTCCAGCCCTCGGAGATTGCAAAATTCGCCGTGATTACCTCATTTGCAGCGATCATGGCTGCGCACACAAGGGATATGAAAGGCTTTAAGTATGGTTTTGCCCCCTATATGCTGATTCTCGGCGCGATCGCGGGCCTTCTGTATCTGGAGCCGCATATGTCCGCCACGCTCATCATTCTTGCCGTCGGTTTCGTTATGATGATCCTCGGCGGAACAAACTGGAAATTTCTTGCCGGCCTGATTTTTGTTGCGGCTGCGCTCGTTGCGGTCTATCTTTTAACAAAGGGCTATACTGCAAACCGAATTCATGCATGGCTTGATCCGGAATCCGATCCGCTGGACAAGGGACTGCAAATTTTGCAGTCACAGTATGCCATCGGCTCCGGCGGGCTGACAGGACTTGGATTTGGCCGCAGTCGTCAGAAGTATATGTACCTGCCGGAAGAGCACAACGACTACATCTTTGCCATCGTCTGTGAGGAGCTTGGCTTTATCGGCGCAATCGGGATTCTGGCGCTGTTTGCACTGCTTGTGATCCGCGGCTACTGGATTGCCATGCACGCGCGCGACCGCTATTCCATGCTGCTGGCGGCCGGCCTTACGACGCTGCTTGCCATTCAGGTGTTCCTGAATGTGGCGGTCGTGACGAATCTGCTGCCGTCGACGGGTATTTCACTTCCGTTTTTCTCCTCCGGCGGCACGGCGCTCATCATGCAGTTGGCGGAAAACGGTATTGTGCTCAATATCTCGCGAAGTATATCCCAAAGTCCGAATTAAGGAGGCCTTGCTTTGAAGGTCATATTTACCTGCGGCGGCTCGGGAGGACACATCAATCCGGCACTGGCGGTGGCGAAGCTGCTGCGTGCCAAGCGGCCGGAGTCGGAAATCCTCTTTGTTGGCGCGGTGGACGGCATGGAAGCCAATCTCATTCCGCGTGAGGGCTTCCGCCTGGAAACACTCACGATTGCCAGTTATCAGCGAAAGCTGACACCCTCCGCTATTCGTCACAATGTCCGAACTGCGGTTGCCATTCGCCGTGCGCTGCGGCGTGCCGATGAGATTATTAACGAATTCCAGCCGGATGTCATTCTCGGTACCGGCGGCTATGCGAGCTTTCCCATGCTCAAGCAGGGGACAAAACGCCATGTTCCCACGGCGGTGCACGAATCCAATGCCGTACCCGGCCTCGCAACGCGCCTGGTCGCCGACCGCGTGGATAAGATTCTGGTGAGTTTTGAGGAATGCCGGGATGCTTACCGGAATCGCGACCGCGTTGAGGTCGTCGGAATGCCGGTGCAGGAGGAATTCCTCTATACCCGGCGCGAGGATGCACGGCGGCAGCTCGGTATGGGCGATGAGCCTTTGGTTGTTTCGGCCTGGGGCAGTCTCGGCGCGCGGGAGATGAACCGTCAAATTGCTGACTTTATGCGGTTGGAATCGAAGGAAAAGCTCTGGCGGCATATTCACGCGACCGGCTCCTTCGGCTGGAAATGGATGCCGGAGTATGTCAGGGAACAGGGAGTTGATCTTGCGAAGAATCCGCAGATCGTAATGCAGGAATATATCTATAATATGCCGGTCCTGATGGCCGCGGCGGATCTGGTAATCAGCCGCGCGGGTGCCTCCACGCTCAATGAAATTGCCGTTGCAGGTACGCCCTGCATCATCGTTCCTTCACCGAATGTGACGAACAATCATCAGGAAAAGAACGCGGCGATTCTGGAATCGCACGGTGCTGCGGTTGTCCTGCATGAGAATACCTGTAATGGGACGCTTTTGTACAAAACGGCGAAGGAGCTTCTCGCAGATATGCCGCGCCGCGAGCAGATGCGCAAAAGTTTGCGGGAACTTGCGGTGCTGGATTCCGCGCAGAGAATATATCAGATCATTACAGAGCTTGCCAAGGCACGCTGAAAACGCCTTTCGCATAGGATGGGGCATCCTGAATGCGGAGGGATGCCCATATGGAGGCTTATCATATCTGCGGTGGCCGACCGCTGCGCGGTGAAGTCAAAATCCACGGCGCAAAGAACAGCGTGCTGCCCATTCTGGCGGCAACTGTTGCGGTCGCGGGCCGCTGCACCCTGTTGAATTGTCCTGCCATCAGCGACGTGGAAACGGCGCTGGAGATCCTGCGGCATCTTGGATGCCGTGCGGAGCGATGCGGAGAAACCGTAACGGTGGACAGTGCCTGCGCAGAGCACTGCGAAATTCCGCTTAGCCTTATGCGCCGGATGCGTGCGGCTGTCATCTTTTTGGGTGCGCTGCTGGCGCGTTTTGGAAAGGCTGTGATCACGCTGCCGGGCGGCTGTGTGCTCGGTGCGCGTCCGATTGACCTTCATCTTGACGGCCTGCGACGCATGGGAGCGCGGATTGAACTGCACGGTGAGCGAATTCTCTGCGAGATGCCCATGCCAGCCCCGTGCACGATTGCATTGCGGTTTCCGAGCGTCGGAGCAACGGAAAATCTTCTGCTTGCGGCGCTGCGCTGTGACGGCGAGACTGTCCTGTGCAATGCTGCGAGAGAACCGGAAATCGAAGATTTGGTCGACTTTCTTCGTACCTGCGGTGCAGAGATCTACGGAAAAAACGGCGTTTTCTGCATGTGCGGTGGAAGATCACTTTCCGGCTGTACCTACCGCATCATGCCCGACCGAATGGAAGCGGCGACCTATCTGCTTGCAGCGGCGGCTACGCGGGGAGAACTCCTTTTGACCGGCCTCTGCCCCGAGCACTTGACGGCAGTGACGGACGCCCTTTCGCGCGCCGGTGCCTTGCTGACGGTGGAGGAGCATTCTATTTCCCTGCGAGCGCCGCGCCTGTGTGCGGTCAGCCCCATCCGGACAGCTCCGCACCCGGGTTTTCCGACGGATGCGCAGGCTCCGATGATGGCGGCCATGGCGGTTGCAGAGGGTGTGAGCGTTTTCGAGGAAACAATTTTTGAGAACCGCCTGCGTCATGTGGCCGCGCTGCGAAAAATGGGCGCGCATATACTGGCGGGGGAGCGTCATGCGGTTGTGACGGGAGTTTATCCACTGCACGGCGCAGAGGTGGAAGCGACAGATCTGCGCGGTGGCGCTGCAATGGTGATTGCCGCGCTGTGTGCGGAGGGTGAAAGCCGGATCACCGGCATTGGACATATTGAACGAGGATATGCTGATTTTGTGCCGCTGCTGCAAAAGTGCGGTGCGGTGATAGAACGGAGAAGCTGAGCCATGGAACCGAACGAAAGACATAACGAGCAGCGGCGCAGGCCGCCGCGCCGCCCGCCGGAGAGAAACTCCCGCGCTGCGCAGGCTGCGGAGCAACGGCGTATCGAACGTCAGGAACGTGAACGCCTGGAAGTGCTGCGCGAAAAGCAGAAACGCAAAGCAAAACAGCGTACTAAAAAACGAATCAGCCCGGTGGTCTGGAAGCGGATCCTCATCATGGCGGCGATTGTTGCAGCCTTTGTGCTGAGCATGGTGATTTTTTTCCGCGTCAGGGATATTCAGGTTGGCGGCAGCACATACTATTCCGCCGACGAGATCATTTCCGCCTGCGGTGTTGCAAAAGGTGACAATCTGCTGACAATTTCACGTGCCAAGGTTTCAGGGAATATTCTGGCCGAGCTTCCGTATGTCCGCTCTGTGCAGGTCACGCGGCGCCTTCCGGATACACTGGAACTGAGCGTGACGGAGTATGAGATCACTTATGCCGTTCGTGATACGGCGGAGGGGTGGTGGCTTGTCACCTCCGACGGAAAGGTAACGGAGGCAGTTGAGGCGAAGGAAGCAAAAAACCACATTCAGATCAGCGGCTTTACCATTGCCTCGCCTACGGTCGGTCAGCCGCTTGTGATTTCTGCCGGCGAAGGACAGGAGGTTGCAAGCCAGGGTCAGTTCGACGGCATGGTTGCACTTTTGCAGGAACTGGAGGCGGCTGATCTGACCAAGTATGTCGTTTCAGTTGAGATTCCCGCCTCTTATGAACTGGCATTCTGGTATGGAGATCAATATTATGTCAAGCTGGGCAACAAGGAGAACCTGCCCTATAAGCTGGAATATCTGAAGGAAGTTCTGAAGAATCTTGAGGATTACCAGACCGGCACGATTGACCTCTCCTTCAGTGAGGGGAGCGAGGCGAGATTTACGCCGAGCAAGTGACCTCAGACAGGAAAAAGAAATATTTTTGTGAATTTTCTGAATTTCTATTGACCTGAGGGGAATTTGAGGATAAAATAAAAAAGTATAAATCTGCATATATTAACTGTGTGCTGGAAATGCACCCATTCTTTTAAGATACATAGGAGGAGATCGAAATGTCCGAGAATTACGCAGACAAGGTAGTAAATATCAAGGTGATCGGCGTCGGCGGAGCCGGCAACAATGTCGTCAATCGAATGATTTCCAGCGGCGTCGGCGGCGTCGAGTTTGTTGTTGTGAATACGGATCGTCAGGACCTCAACAAGTCCAAGTGCGAGAACAAGCTGCAGATCGGTGAGAAGCTGACCGGCGGCATGGGCGCCGGCTCTAAGCCGGAGATCGGCAAGAAGTCTGCAGAGGAAAGCCGTGCGGCGATTTCCAAGAGTCTGGAAGGCGCGGATATGGTCTTTATTACCGCAGGCATGGGCGGCGGCACTGGTACCGGTGCAGCTCCGATTATTGCAGATCTTGCACATGAGGCAGGCATCCTGACCGTCGGCGTTGTGACGAAGCCCTTCCGTTTTGAGGGCGCAAACCGTATGAAGCAGGCTGAGAGCGGCATCGCTTCTCTGTCTGATAAGGTCGATTCCCTGATCATCATTCCGAACGACCGGCTGAAATACGTCACCGACCAGAAGATCACCTTTGCCAATGCATTCGGTATTGCGGATGATGTCCTGAAGCAGGCAGTCAGCTCCATTTCCGAACTGGTCGGCTATTCCGACCGCGTGATCATCAACCTTGACTTTGCGGACGTCTCCTCCATCATGAAGAACGCGGGCCGTGCGCACATGGGCGTCGGCACGGCTTCCGGCCGCGAAAAGGCCGAGCAGGCCGCCATGACTGCGGTTGCCAGCCCCCTGCTGGAAACCTCTATCAACGGTGCAACCGGCGTCCTGATCAACGTTACCGGCTCTGCCGATCTTGGCCTGGATGATGTTGAAACCGCAGCGAATATTGTCATGGAGGCTGCGAACCCCGAAGCGAACATTATCTTCGGTGCGACCTTCTCTGATGAGTTTGAGGATGAAATGCGCGTCACCGTCATTGCGACCGGCTTTGACCAGAATAAGACCGATAATAAGGGGATTTACACCTCTGCAAATCCTGCGAAGACAAGCACCAAGGCTTCTCCTTCCATTCCGGTGGATGCTTCGGCCAATATTGACGACATCGACGAAATCTTCAAGATTTTCAACAAGTAAATCATTCCGAAACAATAGTAAAATTGCAGCGGAAGAGACTTCAAACAGGAAGTCCTCTTCCGCTGCTTTTGTTGTATTTTCAAAAACTCTGGCCCAGAAGCGCGTCAAAGTCAGTTTGAGCGGTGAACTCAATAACCAGCCTGTTTGGGAGGCAAACGATGGGCGCACCGCCGTTTGCCGCGCCGCGGTGCACACAGTCCTGATTGGTGCAGCTTGCCGATTCCACACGTATCTTTCCGCCCTGTACAACGACGAGATTCCAGTCGTTTCCGTAGTCGATCCGGTATTCTGCATCCTTTGACAGATCAACTACGGTGATGAGTTTTCCATCGGAACGAATCTGCGCCTGTGTCGAAGCCGGGGAACGCAGAAGGAAGAGTGTTGCACAGCATACAAGAGCAAGCACTCCAAAGAGCAGCAGCCATGTTCTGGTTTTCATCGGCGGATTACCTCAAATTCACAGCCGCTCAGAAGGGGAGCGGCGCCTTCGGTTGCATATATCATTCTGTCATGTGTTATAAATACTGCCTCAAAATCGTCAGACGCACGCCAGAATTCCAACGCGCGTTCCAGTCCCATGACGAAAAGCGCTGTGGAAAGTGCATCGGCCAGTGTTCCGCTTTCTGTGAGAACGGTGGCGGAAGCAAGGTCATTTTGCACCGGATAACCGGTGCTCGGGTCGAGAATGTGGTGGTAGCGCTTGCCATCTTGCTCAAAATAGCGCTGATAACCACCGGAAGTCACAAGTGCCAACGAGCCGGTGAAGGTCAGAAGGGCGATTGGCTCTGCCGGAGCTTCCGGATCGGCGATTCCGACGACCCATGCGCTTTCGTCCGGTTTCACGCCAACGGTCTGCATGTTTCCGCCGAGGGAGAGGAGGGCCGTTTCGATCCCGGCGGCTTCCAGCAATTTGGCGCATTTCTCTGCGGCGTAACCCTTGGCGATGCCGCCGAAGTCCAGCATTGCCCCATGCAGCAAAGCGACGTTGCTCCCGTGCAGGAGTACGTTCTGCGTGCCGACACTGGAAAGCGCCGCTTGGAGTGCGGCGGCATCCGGGACGGCCTGTACCTCCTGCGTAAAGCCCCAAAGCCGGACAAGGGGATAGACCGTCGGGTCAAAAGCGCCGTCCGTCCTTCGCGAGAGCTCCAGTGCGGCGGCAAGCAGTGCAGCCGTTTCTTCGGAGAGCGCGGCGCTGCCGGTTTCGTTCAGACGGGCGATTTCGCTCTGCGCATCCGTCACGGAAAGCGCCGAGGCAAGCGCGTTGATCGTCTGCACGACCTCGCGCGCGGCTTTGCCGTCCGGGTCACCCCAGAGCTTCACGCTCATCAGAGTGTCCATGGAGAAAAACTCGACCTGTTCCGGCGCCTGCGCGCGGCAGCCGGTCAGGAAAAGTGCGAGAAGAAGAACAAAAGCCAGAAATCTTTTCAATGCGATCACCGTTTTTCGATTTTTTCAAAAATACTATAACAAAAGTTTTGATTTTGGTCAAATAGTATTTGACTTTTTTGAACGGAAATGCTATGATAAACAGGCCGCGTCGAAGAGGTAGAAGTTGAGGTATGCCCTCACACCTCCAGAGCGAGACTACAAAAAAGGTAGGTGCAAAAGAAATGCAGGCAGTTATCGTTACCGGTGGCAAACAGTACAGCGTCAAGGAAGGCGACGTGATCTACGTCGAAAAGCTGGGCGTTGAGGCAGAAGCAACCGTGACTTTCGATCAGGTTCTGGCAGTTGTCGACGGTGAAAATTCCAAGTTCGGCGCTCCCGTGGTCGATGGTGCGAAGGTCGAGGCCAAGGTGCTGAAGAACGGCAAGTCCAAGAAGATCGTCGTCTTCAAGTATCGCCCGAAGAAGGACTCCAAGTCCGTTCGCGGCCACAGACAGCCTTACACCAAGGTGCAGATCGAGAAGATCTCTGTGTAATGACAAAGGTAGAAATTTTCAATCATGACGGCAGAATCAACGGGTTCTCCGTTTCGGGACACAGCGGCTATGCCGAAGAGGGCAGCGATATCGTATGCGCAGCCGTTTCCTCGGCGGTTCAGTTTGCGGAATGTACGATCAATGACGTGCTGGGCAACCACGCAAACGTCAAAATGAATCAGGACGAGCCGCGTGTTACCCTCACACTTCCCGCAGCCTGCGACGACGAGGACGCAGTCCAGGCGGTTTTGACGGGCTTTATGCTGACAATGTGCAGCCTGCGGGACGATTATCCGGATTATATCGAAGTTATGGAGGTGTAACAAATGCTGAAAATCGGTTTTCAGTTCTTCGCACATAAGAAGGGCGGCGGTTCCACCAAGAACGGCCGTGATTCCGAGTCCAAGAGATTGGGCGTGAAGCGCGCGGACGGCCAGTTCGTCCTCGCGGGCAACATTCTGGTTCGCCAGAGAGGCACGCACATTCATCCCGGCACCAATGTCGGTATCGGCAGCGATGACACCCTGTTCGCAAAGATCGACGGTCACGTCAAGTTCGAGCGTCTGGGCAAGGATCGCAAGATGTGCTCTGTCTACGCAGTGGAGCAGTAAGATGCAATACGGAATCCCGAACATAAGCCCTTATGTTCGGGATTTTTTTATGAGGAGGACATAGCTGTGCAGTACCATATTGAAACGGAACGCCTGATCCTGAAGCCGGTCGCTTTGGAAGATGCCCCGGCGATGTTTATCTGGACAAGTGACCCGGAGGTCAACCGTTATCTGGGTTATCCTTTGCACCGCGATCTTTCCGTAACGCAGAAATGGATCGCCTCCCTCCGCCCGGAGAATCTGGAATTCGGATTTTACCGCAAGGAGGACGGCCTGCTGATCGGCGCAGGCGGCATCGGTCCGGGCGAAGACGGGCTTTATCATTTGGGCTATAACCTCCGCCGCGATATGTGGGGCAGGGGTTATGCTACGGAGGCGGCAAAGGCGATGCTTTCCTGGGGACACCGGGAGCTGGACATCAACGATTTTGCCGCAGAGCACGCACTTGAAAACGCTGCTTCCGGAAACGTTATCCGCAAGTGCGGATTTCATCTCGTCCGTTATGGGCAGTACAGCAAGCTAGACGGCAGTGAAACCTTTGACGCAGCGTTTTATGAGCTGCATCTGAAAGGGGAGTCTTAAATGTTTGTAGATAAAGTTAAAATTTTCGTCAAGGCCGGCAGCGGCGGCAACGGCGCGGTGGCCTTCCACCGGGAAAAATACGTCGCGGCGGGCGGCCCGGACGGCGGTGACGGCGGCAAGGGAGGAAACATCGTCCTGCGTGTCAACGACAATCTGTCCACGCTGATGGACTTCCGCTATAAGCGCAAGTACACCGCACCAAACGGCCAGGATGGACAGGGTGCGCGATGCAGCGGTAAGCGGGGGGAAGATCTGGTCATTCAGATCCCGCGCGGCACGGTCGTGCGCGATGCGGCAACCAACGAGGTCATCAGGGATATGTCCGACGATGCGGACTTCATTCTCTGCAAGGGCGGACGCGGTGGTTGGGGCAACAAGCATTTCGCTACCCCGACGCGGCAGGTGCCGCGCTTTGCGAAATCCGGTCTGCCCGGTGAGGAGCACGAGGTCATTCTGGAGCTGAAGCTGCTGGCAGACGTCGGTCTGGTCGGCTTCCCGAATGTCGGCAAGTCCACGCTGCTTTCCGTGACCTCCAACGCGCGGCCAAAAATTGCAAACTATCATTTTACTACGCTTTATCCTAACCTTGGCGTGATTTACGTCGAGGAGGGCGTATCCTTCGTCATGGCGGACATCCCCGGCATCATCGAGGGCGCGGCGGAAGGCGCAGGCCTTGGCCACGATTTCCTGCGGCATATCGACCGCTGCCGGCTGCTGGTGCATATTGTGGACGTTTCCGGCAGCGAGGGCCGTGACCCAATCGAGGACTTTGAAAAGATCAACGCCGAGCTTGCAGAGTATTCTGCCGAGCTTGCTTCCCGCCCAATGATCGTCGCGGCGAATAAATGCGACCTCATCCCGGAGGGCAGCGACAATTTGGAGCGCCTGCGTGCCTATGTAGAAGAACGCGGCTATCCGTTTTATGAGATTTCTGCGGCGACAACGCAGGGAACGCGTCAGCTTGTTCGCGCGATCGCGGGGAAGCTTTCCACGCTTCCGCCGGTCATAATCTATGAACCGGAATACGTCAAGCCTCTGGCTGAGGCTGGGGATGCGGAGGAACTCAAGATCGAGCAGATGGATGACCTCTGGATCGTGTCCGGTAAATGGCTCCAGCAGCTCATAGCTGACATCAATTTCGCCGATTATGAGTCGAGAATGTACTTTGACCGCCAGCTCCGCAAGAGCGGCCTGTTCCGGCGCCTGGAGGAAATGGGAATTCAGGACGGTGATACGGTCAGTATCTATGATTTTGAATTCGATTACGAGCGATAAAAAATGGAATTCCCGTCTGGTCGAGGGGGTTGACCAGACGGGAATTCACTACAGAAATGAGAGAGGGGAAAATAAAAAGAGAGATAAATGAAAAGATGGACTTGCAAGTTCGATGTCGCGTTCGACCTTACAATCACAGTATATTGGACACTTTTGAAGATTCTGTGAACGAATTCAAAACAAATTCAAAATTTCAAGAAATGGAATTCTTTGAAATTTGCGAAAAACTGCTCACCTGCCGGATTTTTTCTTGCATTTTTACAAGATAACGAGTAAAATAAAAAGGATC